>JBIIDW010000188.1:0-5169 GCA_044238215.1 Steroidobacteraceae bacterium | reverse complement strand
AGACGGTCAGGACGATCAAGGCCGAGCTGTCGATCCCGGTACTCGCCAACGGCGACATCGACGGCCCGCGCAGGGCGCGCGAGGTGCTCGACGCAACCGGGGCCGACGGCGCGATGATCGGCCGCGCTGCGCACGGCGCGCCATGGATCTTCCGCGAAGTCAACGCCCTGCTGACCACCGGCGAGACGCCGCCACCACTCTCGCGCGCGGACCTGCGTGGTATCATCCTCGGGCATCTCGAGTCCATCTACGCCTTCTACGGCGAAGATTCCGGCCTCCGGATCGCACGCAAGCACCTCGGCTGGTACAGCACCCTGCTCGGCGATCCGCGCAGCGCCCGCGCGGCCTTCATGGCCCCGGGCACGACATCCGGGCAGCACGCGTGCGCCGCGAGGGCGCTGGACGAATGGGTGTGCGCCACGGCTTCGCCGCAGGCTTGAACGACAAGAACCCCCGCAGGGGAACGTCAGGGTCCAGGGAAATGCCGGCGAAGAAGAACTACGGGTCCACCCCGCCACGAGACGTCATTCCGGGCGAACGCCCGCTGCCGCTGCGCGGGCACGCCGAACGCGCGCTCTCCGACTATTTCGCCAGCCTCGACGGCCACTGCCCGTCGCAGCTCTACGACCTCGTGATCCGCGAGGTCGAGGAGCCGCTGTTCCGCGCCGTGCTCGACTACGCCGAGGGCAACCAGAGCCGCGCCGCGGGAATCCTCGGCATCAACCGCGGCACGCTGCGCAAGAAGCTTCGCGAGTTCGGCCTCGCGGCCGACTGAGCGCGCACCGCCCGACCTGCGCCGACCGACCAAGGAGCCCGTCATGCC
The DNA here is from genome assembly GCA_044238215.1 of Steroidobacteraceae bacterium. GTDB lineage: Bacteria > Pseudomonadota > Gammaproteobacteria > Steroidobacterales > Steroidobacteraceae > UBA964. The sequence goes on along the minus strand of JBIIDW010000188.1, from coordinate 4,346 downwards.
CGTCGCGATCCGCCGCGCCCTGATCTCGGTTTCCGACAAGACCGGCGTCGTCGAGTTCTCCCGCGCCCTCGCCGCGCGCGGCGTGCAGATTCTTTCGACCGGCGGCACCGCGCGGCTGCTGCTCGAGCAGGGCATCGCAGTCACCGAAGTGTCGCGCCACACCGGGTTCCCGGAGATCATGGACGGGCGGGTCAAGACCCTGCACCCCAAGATCCACGGGGGGCTGCTGGGGCGTCGCGGCATAGACGAAAGCGTCATGGCGCTGCACGGCATCGAGCCGATCAACCTGCTGGTGGTGAACCTCTATCCGTTCGCCGAGACGGTGGCGCGCCCGGCCTGCACCTACTCCGAGGCGATCGAGAACATCGACATCGGCGGCCCGGCGATGGTGCGCGCCGCCTCGAAGAATCATGACGCGGTCACCGTGGTGGTGGATCCGTCGGACTACGCCGCGGTGCTCGCCGAGCTCGAAGCCCGCGACGGCGTCACCACGCCGGAGCTGCGCGCCTGGCTGGCCGGCAAGGCCTTCGCGCACACGGCGCGCTACGACACGATGGTCGCGAGCTACCTGCTCGCGCGCAATCCCGCGCCGGGCGAGCGCTTCCCCGGCACCCTGCCGCTCGTCTACGAGAAGGTGCAGGACCTGCGCTACGGCGAGAACCCGCACCAGCAGGCCGCGTTCTACCGCGACCCGACGCAGCGCGGCCCCTCGGTGGCCACGGCCACGATGCTGCAGGGCAAGGAACTGTCCTTCAACAACATCGCCGACGCCGACACGGCGATCGAGTGCGTGCGCCAGTTCGAGTCGCCGGCCTGCGTGATCGTCAAGCACGCGAACCCCTGCGGCGTCGCCGTCGCCGCCGACGCGCTCGCAGCCTACGAAGGCGCCTTCCGCACCGATCCGACCTCGGCCTTCGGCGGCATCATCGCCTTCAACCGGCCGCTCGACGGCGCAACGGCGCAGGCCATCGTCTCGCGGCAGTTCGTCGAGGTGCTGGCGGCGCCACGCATCGATGCCGACGCGCGCGCCGTGCTTGCCGCGAAGCCCAACGTCCGCGTGCTCGAACTCGGCGAGCTCACCCGCAACGGTGGCATCGACTTCGACTACCGCAGCGTCACGGGCGGCCTGCTCGCCCAGACCCGCGACCGGGCGATGGTGGGCTCGACCGACCTGCGCGTCGTCACGCAGCGCCAGCCGACCGAGCGCGAACTCGGCGACCTGCTGTTCGCGTGGCAGGTGTGCAAGCACGTCAAGTCGAACGCGATCGTCTACGCGCGCGACGGCGCGACCATCGGCGTCGGCGCAGGCCAGATGAGCCGCGTCTACTCGAGCCGGGTCGCCGCCATGAAGGCGGCCGACGAGAAACTCGAGGTCCGCGGGTCCGTCATGGCATCCGACGCCTTCTTCCCGTTCCGCGACGGCCTCGACGTCGCCGCGGAATACGGCATCGCCGCGGTGATCCAGCCCGGCGGCAGCCTGCGCGACGCCGAGGTCATCGCCGCCGCCGACCAGCACGGCATGGCGATGGTCTTCACCGGCATGCGCCACTTCCGCCACTGAACATGAAGGTACTGGTCGTCGGCTCGGGCGGCCGCGAGCACGCGCTCGCGTGGAAGTGCGCGCAGTCGCAGCGCGTCGACGAGGTGCTGGTCGCCCCAGGCAACGCCGGCACCGCGACCGAGCCCAGGGTGCGCAACGTCGCGGTTGCGGCCGAGGACGTCCCGGGTCTGGTCGACCTGGCGCGCCGCGAAGGTGTGGCGTTGACCATCATCGGCCCCGAGGCACCGCTGGTCGCCGGCGTCGTCGATGCCTTCGAATCCGCCGGCCTGCGCTGCTTCGGCCCGCGCCGCGCGCCCGCGCGCCTCGAGGGGTCCAAGGCCTTCACCAAGGAATTCCTGCGGCGACACGGCATTCCGACCGCCGGCTACGCCACCTTCACGGTGTCGAGCTTCGACGAGGACTGGGTGCGCCGGCAGCGCACGCCGATCGTGGTCAAGGCCAGCGGACTCGCCGCCGGCAAGGGCGTCGTGATCGCGGCCACGGCCGACGAGGCGGTCACCGCCGCGCGCGCCATGTTCGCCGGCCAGTTCGGCGACGCCGGCGACGAGGTGGTCGTCGAGGAGTTCCTGCCCGGCGAGGAAGCCAGCTTCATCGTCATGGCCGACGGCCGCCACGTGCTGCCCTTCGCCACCTCGCAGGATCACAAGCGCGTCGGCGACGGCGACACCGGGCCGAACACGGGCGGCATGGGCGCCTACTCGCCCGCCCCGGTGGTCACGCCGGCGATGCACGCCCGTATCATGCGCGAGGTCATCGAGCCGACGATCCGCGGGCTCGCCGCCGACGGCATGCCCTACACCGGCTTTCTCTACGCCGGCATCATGATCGCGCCCGACGGCACGCCGAACGTGCTCGAGTTCAACTGCCGCTTCGGCGACCCCGAGACGCAACCGATCATGTGCCGCCTGCGCTCGGACCTGACGCTGCTGTGCGAGGCCGCGCTCGACGGCCGTCTCGACCAGGTTGACATGGACTGGGATCCGCGCGCGGCGCTCGGCGTCGTGATGGCGGCGGGCGGCTACCCCGACGCCGTCCGCAAGGGCGACGCGATCAGCGGCCTCGAAGCGGCCGCGCGCCTGCCCGGCAAGGTGTTCCATGCGGGCACGGCACGCCGCGACGGCGACATCGTCACCAGCGGCGGCCGCGTGCTGTGCGCAGTGGGTCTCGGCGACTCCGTGGGTGCCGCCCAGCGTGAGGCCTACGCGCTGGTCGACGCCATCCGCTGGGAAGGCATGCAGTGCCGCCGCGACATCGGTTACCGCGCGATCGCCCGCGAGCGCGCCCGTGACGGCGGCTGAGCGCGGCCCGCCGCGCACCGTCCCCGGCGTCACGCCGCGGCTGCGCATCCGCCTGCAGAGGCTGTTCGGCGCGGCCACGCGCCTCTCGCCGCGGCTCGCGGCGCGCCTCGCACTCGAACTCTTCGTGCTGCCGCCGCGGCGCCCCATGGACGCGGTCGACGTCCCGATCGTCGCCCGCGCCACGCGACCCGGGCTGCTGCTGGGCCGCAATCGCGTGCACGTTCTCGAGTGGCGCCCGCAGGACGCCCCCGCGGACGCGCCCGCGGTGCTGCTGCTGCACGGCTGGGGCTCGCATGCCGCCCGCTTCGGCGACTTCGTCGACCCGCTGCTCGAGCGCGGCTTCCGCGTCATCGGCATCGACGCGCCCGCGCACGGCGAGTCGGCCGGCCGCCGCTCGGACCTCGGGCAGTTCCGCGCGGCACTGTCGGCGGCGCTCGGGCAGTTCGCGCCGGTCGAGTGCATCGTCGCGCACTCGCTGGGCGCCTGCGCCGCGGTCTGGCAGATGGCGGACGACCCGCACCCCGACGTGCGGTCGCTGGTGGTCATCGGCATGCCACGCGACGTCGGCTACGTCATGGAGTCCTTCGAACTGGTGCTGGGCCTGCGCCCCGAGGTGCGCGCGGCGCTGCGGCGCGCCTTCACCGCGCGCTTCGGGGCAGCGCCCGAGTCGTTCTCCGCGCAGGCTCTCGCCGAACGGCTGCACGTGCCCACCCTCGTGGTCCACGACGAGGGCGACGACGTGGCGCCGCTCGAACATGCGCGGAACTTCGCCGCCGCGCTGGGACGTGGCCAGCTGCGGGCGACGCGCGGCCTGAACCACAGCGGGCCGCTGCGCGACGCGGCGAGCATTGCCGAGGTCGTGCGCTTCGCCGACGAGCACCGCAGCCCGCGCGGCCGCGACGCGCTCAGAAGCTGACGCGGAAGAAGGCCTCGGGCCCGCGGGCGGAGATCTCGAGGCGACCGGGCAGGTCGGAGTCGCTGGCCTCGGCGTCGAGCGAGATGCGCGACCAGCCGAGCCCCACCGCCAGCGACGGTCGCCAGCGGTACTGCACGTCGAGGTGGTAGTCGCGGAACTGCCCGCGCACGTCGTCGCGGTCCACGGACAGGTACTGCAGCCGCGCATTCACCGACCACCGCGGCGCGAAGGCCCAGGTGCCGTCGAGCGCCAGCGACGGCAGCGCGCCGGCGGCCGTCGCACCCTCGTCGATGCCGCGGGCCTTCACGAGGGCCGTGGCCTCGGCCTCGGCAAGGTGGATGCCGATACCGGCCCCCAGCTCGAACGACTCGCCGCGGAAAACCGCCGCCGTCCACGTGAATCCGAGCAGCCGCCAGTCCAGCGCGCTCTCCAGCCGATCGCCGGGGTTGAAGGTCTGGTTGCGGAAGACGATGGTCCGGTCGACCGTGACGACGCCCTGCTGCTCGAGCTGCAGGTGATCGACGCGCAGCCTGTGGCGCGGCGCGGGCCGGAACGAAAGCTCGATCCGCCC
>JBIIDW010000187.1:0-5173 GCA_044238215.1 Steroidobacteraceae bacterium | reverse complement strand
CGCGACGGTGAGCTTGCCCGCCGGCACGTTCTTGGCGACCGTGGAGCCCGCACCGACGGTCGCGCCCTCGCCGATGGTGATCGGGGCGACCAGCACGGAGTTGGACCCCGTGTGGGCATCATCGCCGATCGTGGTTCGATGTTTGTTCGCGCCGTCGTAATTGGCGACGATCGTGCCGGCACCGATGTTGACCCGCGCGCCCACCGTGGCGTCGCCCACGTAGGCGAGATGGTTCGCTTTGGAGTCGGGCCCCATCTGCGAGTTCTTGACCTCGACGAAGTTGCCGATGTGCACGCCGTCGGCGAGGCGGGAGCCGGGACGGGTCCGGGCAAACGGTCCGACGAGGCAGCGCGCGCCGACGACGCTGTCCTCGAGCACGCAGTTCGCGAACACCTGGGTGCCGGGCCCGATTTCGACGTCGCGCAGCAGGCAGTTGGGCCCGAGGCGCACGCGGTCGCCGAGCACCACGCGGCCCTCGAGGATCACGTTGGGTTCGATCAGCACGTCGCGGCCCAGGCTGACCTCGCCGCGCACGTCGATGCGCGCAGGGTCCACCAGTGTGGCGCCGGCGAGCATCAGCTCGCGGGCACGCAGCCTGCGGTACTCGGCCTCGACCTCGGCGAGCTGCAGCTTGTCGTTGATGCCGAGCACCTCGGCGATCGTCGGGGCGACCAGGGGCGCCACCTCCACACCCTCGGCGACCGCCATCGCGATCACGTCGGTGAGGTAGTACTCCTTCTGGGCGTTCTCGGCGCGCAGGCCCGAGAGCCAGCGACGCAGCGGCGCGGCCGGGATCGCCATCACGCCCGTGTTGCCTTCGCGGATCGCCAGCTGCGCCGCGTTGGCGTCCTTCTGCTCGACGATCGAGGTCACGCGGCCTGCGGCGTCGCGGACGATGCGCCCATAGCCGGTGGGGTCGGCGAGTTCGACGGTCAGCAGGCCCATGGTGCGCGGGCCCGCGAGACTGATCAGGCGCTGCAGGGTGTCGGCGCAGATCAGCGGCACGTCGCCGTAGAGCACCAGCACGAGGTGGTCGTCGGGCACCTGCGGCATCGCCTGCATCAGCGCGTGGCCCGTGCCGAGCTGCTCGGCCTGCAGCACCCAGGCGCTGATGCCGGTGTCGCCGATGATCTGGCGGACCCGCTCGCCGCCGTGGCCGTAGACCACGTGGATTGCGGCAGGATCGAGCGCTCGGGCGGTGTCGAGGACGTGCCGCAGCAGCGGGCGGCCGGCGAGCGGCTGCACGACCTTCGGCAGGTCGGACTTCATGCGCTTGCCCTGGCCGGCAGCCAGGATGACGATGGAGAGATTCACGGTGACGCGCCTCCGGGGCACGCCGCCCCTGTTCAGCCCTTGACCTTGCGCAGCTTCTGCAGGAGCTTGAGCTGGGCGGCGGCGCGCGCGAGCTCGGCGAGCGCCTCAGCCTGCTCGATCTTGTCGATCTGGCCCTTCAGTGCTTCCTCGGCGCGCTGCTTGGCAGCGATCGCCGCGGCCTCGTCGACGTCCTTCGCGCGCAGCGCGGTGTCGGCGAGGATCGTGACCTTGCGGGGCTGGATCTCCAGCGCACCGCCGCCGACGAAGAAGAACTGCTCCTGGCCGTCGGGCGTCTGCACCCGCACTTCGCCGGCCTTGATCATCGACAGCAGCGGCGCGTGCCGCGGCGCGATGCCGATCTCGCCCTGCGCCGCGGGCACGAACACCATCTTCGCCTCGCCGGAGAAGATCTCGCCTTCGGCGCTGACGATGTCGCAGTGGATGGTGCTGTCGGCGGCCATGTCGTGGTGCTCGTGTGCGGTACGGGGTTACGACGCGCTTACTGCAGCGTCTTCGCCTTCTCGACGGCCTCGTCGATCGAACCGACCATGTAGAAGGCCTGCTCGGGCAGGTGGTCGTACTCGCCGTCGAGGATGCCCTTGAAGCCGCGGATCGTGTCCTTCAGCGGGACGATCTTGCCGTCCTGGCCGGTGAAGACCTTGGCGACGTTGAAGGGCTGCGACAGGAAGCGCTGGATCTTGCGCGCGCGGAACACGGTGAGCTTGTCCTCCTCGGAGAGCTCGTCCATGCCGAGAATCGCGATGATGTCCTGCAGCTCCTTGTAGCGCTGCAGCACGGCCTGCACGCCGCGCGCGACCGCGTAGTGCTCCTCGCCGACGACCAGCGGGTCGAGCTGGCGGGAGGTCGAGTCGAGCGGGTCGACCGCGGGGTAGATGCCGAGCGCGGCAATCTGGCGCGACAGCACGACGGTGGCGTCGAGGTGGGCGAAGGTGGTCGCGGGCGACGGGTCGGTCAGGTCGTCGGCGGGCACGTAGACCGCCTGGATCGAGGTGATCGAGCCGGTCTTGGTGGAGGTGATGCGCTCCTGCAGCACGCCCATTTCCTCGGCGAGCGTCGGCTGGTAACCGACCGCCGACGGCATGCGGCCCAGCAGCGCCGACACCTCGGTGCCCGCGAGGGTGTAGCGGTAGATGTTGTCGACGAAGAACAGCACGTCGCGGCCCTTGCCGCCGTCCTCGCGCACTTCGTCGCGGAAGTACTCGGCCATGGTGAGACCGGTGAGCGCCACGCGCAGGCGGTTGCCCGGCGGTTCGTTCATCTGGCCGTAGACCATCGCCACCTTGGAGTTCTCGAGGTGCTCGAGGTCGATGACGCCCGACTCTGCCATCTCGTGGTAGAAGTCGTTGCCTTCGCGGGTGCGCTCGCCGACGCCGGCGAACACCGACAGGCCGCTGTACTGCTTGGCGATGTTGTTGATCAGCTCGAGCATGTTGACGGTCTTGCCGACGCCGGCGCCGCCGAACAGGCCGACCTTGCCGCCCTTGGCGAACGGCACGAGCAGGTCGATGACCTTGATGCCGGTGACCAGCAGGTCGCGGCCGCCGGCCTGCTCGTCGTACGACGGCGCCGGGCGGTGGATCGACCAGTGTTCCTTGGCGTTCACCGGACCGCGGTTGTCCTGCGGCGCGCCGAGCACGTCCATGATCCGGCCGAGGGTGGCCTTGCCCACGGGCACCGAGATGGGTGCACCGCTGGACTCGACCTCGAGCCCGCGCTTGAGACCCTCCGACGGGCCCATCGCGATGGTGCGGACCACGCCGTCGCCGAGCTGCTGCTGCACCTCGAGCGTAAGGTCGACGTCCTTGAGCCGCAGCGCCTCGAAGACCTTGGGGATCGACTCGCGCGGAAACTCCACGTCGATGACCGCGCCGATGATCTGCGTAATCTTGCCCGTTGCCATGTCGGTACCCTGTGTCTCGATTGGTGTCAGACGGCGGCCGCGCCGCCGACGATTTCAGCCAGTTCCTTGGTGATCGCCGCCTGCCGCGCCTTGTTGTAGACGAGCTGGAGCTCGCCGATCAGCTTGCCGGCGTTGTCGGAGGCCGCCTTCATGGCGACCATCCGGGCGGCCATCTCGCAGGCGACGCTCTCGACCGCGCCGCGGTAGACCTGCGACTCGATGTAGCGCATCAGCACGCCGTCGAGGATCTCGGCGGCGTTCGGCTCGTAGATGTAGTCCCAGTGCTCCTGCAGGTCGGTCGCGTCGACCGTCTCGACCGGCAGCAGCTGCTGCACGACCGGCTTCTGCGTCATCGTGTTGACGAACTGCGCGTGCACGACGTAGAGCCGGTCGATGCTGCCCTCGCGGTAGGCGTCGAGCATGACCTTCACGGTGCCGAGCAGGTCCTTGACGTGCGGGCGGTCGCCGAGGCCGGTGACGCTCGCGAGGATCGGCAGGCCGAGGCGCCGGAAGAACGCGAGGCCCTTGCTGCCGATCAGGCAGAGGTTGACCTTGGCGCCCTTGCCCTGCCAGTCGCGCATGAGCATCAGCGTGCTCTTGAACACGTTGGTGTTCAGCGCACCGCAGAGGCCGCGGTCGCTCGAGACCACGATGACGCCGACCGACTTCGGCTCGCGCTCGACCAGGTAGGGGTGCCGGTAGTCCGGGTTCGCCTGGTTGAGGTGGCCGATGACGACCTTGATCTTCTCGGCGTAGGGCCGCGCCAGGCGCATGCGGTCCTGGGCGCGGCGCATCTTGCTCGCCGCGACCATTTCCATCGCCTTGGTGATCTTCTGCGTCGACTTGACGCTGGCGATCTTGCTGCGGATTTCCTTGGTGCCGGGCATGGGCCTGCGCTCAGTAGGTGCCGGTCGCGAGGAAGTCTTCGCAGATCTGCTTCAGCGTGCCCTCGTGCTTCTTCAGCACGGGCTCGGCGTTGATGGCGTCGAGCGCGGCCTTGTGGCTGGCCTTCGCGAACGACTGCAGGGCCGCCTCGAAGTCGACGACCTTCTTGCGGTCGACCTTGTCCATGTAGCCGTTGTTGACCGCGTAGATCGACAGCGCCATTTCCGCCACCGACATCGGCGCGTACTGCTTCTGCTTCATGACCTCGGTGACGCGCACGCCGCGCTCGAGCTGACGGCGGGTGGCCTCGTCGAGGTCGGAGGCGAACTGCGAGAACGCGGCCAGCTCGCGGTACTGGGCAAGCGCGAGGCGGATGCCGCCGCCGAGCCGCTTGATGATGTCGGTCTGCGCGGCGCCACCGACGCGCGACACCGAGATGCCGGCGTTCATGGCCGGGCGGATGCCGGCGTTGAACAGGTCGGTCTCGAGGAAGATCTGGCCGTCGGTGATCGAGATGACGTTCGTCGGCACGAACGCGGTCACGTCACCGGCCTGGGTCTCGATGATGGGCAGGCCGGTCAGCGAGCCGGTCTTGCCCTTCACGGCACCCTTGGTGGCCATCTCGACGTATTCCTCGTTGACCCGCGCGCTGCGCTCGAGCAGGCGCGAGTGGAGATAGAACACGTCGCCGGGGAAGGCCTCGCGACCCGGCGGGCGGCGCAGCAGCAGCGAGATCTGGCGGTAGGCGACGGCCTGCTTGGAGAGGTCGTCGTAGATGATCAGCGCGTCCTGGCCGTTGTCCATGAAGTACTCGCCCATCGTCACGCCGGCGTAGGCGGACAGGTACTGCATGGCGGCCGGCGTGGAGGCCGAGGCGGCGACGACGATGGTGTGGTCCATCGCGCCGTTTTCCTCGAGCTTGCGCACCACGTTGGCGATCGACGACTGCTTCTGGCCGATCGCGACGTAGATGCACTTAATGCCGGAGGACTTCTGGTTGATGATGGTGTCGACGGCCAGCGCCGTCTTGCCGGTCTGGCGGTCGCCGATGAT
>JBIIDW010000186.1:0-5190 GCA_044238215.1 Steroidobacteraceae bacterium | reverse complement strand
GGGCGCCGCCGCCGGGCGCCGCGCCCAGGCATTCACCCCCCGTCGACGTCGCCTTCACGCCCGCTTCACGGCCCCGCCGGCAGGATCCACCCCGTACCCGCATCACGCGGCGCAACGAGGGACGGATCCGATGAAGGTAGAGCCGAAGGTCATCCTCAACTTCGTCACCTGCCAGCTCGCCTGGTCGGCCTGCGTGCTCGGCGGCGCCAACGACCGGGCCGTCGAGGGCACGCTGGTCGCCGCGGCGGTGGTCGGGCTGCACCTGGCGCTCGCAAAGCGGGCCGCTCCGGAGGCGCTGCTGATCGCTGCAGCCTCCGTGATCGGGCTCGTCTGGGACAGCCTGCTGGTGGCAATCGGCCTGATCGCCTACCCGACCGGCCACCTCGCGCCCGGCCTCGCGCCCTACTGGATCGTCGCGCTGTGGGCCGTGTTCGCCACCTCCCTCAATCTGTCGATGGGATTCCTCAGGGGTCGGCTGTGGCTGGCGGCGCTGGTTGGTGCGGTGGGCGGTCCGCTGTCCTACTTCGCCGGCGGCCGGCTGGGCGGGCTCGAGATGTCCGACCCGATGCTGGCGCTCGGCGCGCAGGGGATCGGCTGGGCCGTGCTGCTCCCGCTGCTGAGCCGGATGGCGACCCGACTGGACGGCTTCGCGCCCTCGGCCCCGCTCTCGCCCTCGCCCGCGTGGTCGCGCGCCACTGCGGAGGCACGCAGCCATGTTTGACCTCCAGCTCTGGCTGGGCGGGCTCGCCGCGCTCGCGGTGTTCGCAGCGGCGGGATGGCTGCTGAGCCTGCCGCTGCGGAACGTGAGCATCGTCGACAGCCTGTGGTCGCTGATGTTCCTGCTGGCCGCTGTCGTGTATCTGGCCGGTCAGGCGTCAGTCGGCCCGCGCGCCTGGCTGGTGATCGCGCTGGTCGCCCTGTGGTCGATCCGGCTTGCCGCCTACATCACCTGGCGCAACCATGGCCAGGGCGAGGACTTCCGTTACCGGAAGATGCGCGCCGACAACGATCCGGGGTTCGCTTTCAAGAGCCTCTACATCGTCTTCGGCCTGCAGGCGGCGCTGGCCTGGGTGATCTCGCTGCCGCTGTTGGCCGCCATGGGCTCGTCGGCGCCACTCGGCGCGCTGGATGCGGCAGGCGCGGCGTTGTGGCTGGTCGGGATGGTGTTCGAGGCGGGCGGCGATTGGCAGCTTTCCCGCTTCAAGAGCGACCCGGCCAGCCGCGGCAAGGTGCTCGACACCGGGCTGTGGCGCTACACCCGCCATCCGAACTACTTCGGCGACTTCTGCGTGTGGTGGGGCCTGTTCCTGATCGCGCTGTCGGCCGGCGGCTGGTGGAGCATCGTCGGTCCGCTGCTGATGTCCTTCATGTTGCTGAAAGTGTCGGGCGTGGCGCTGCTCGAAAAGGACATCGGCGAGCGCCGCCCCGACTACCAGGCCTACATCAGCCGAACGAACGCCTTCTTTCCCGGCCCGCCGCGGGCCTCATGACCGGAGACGTTTCCCATGGAAGCGATGAAACAGAGAACGTTGACCACCTTTTCGGTCGCCGCCGCGTCGCTGATCGCGACCCTCGCGGGCGCCGCGCACGCCAGCGTCGACGACGGCGTCCGCAGACTGAGCTTCGACGTCTTCCTCGACGACCGGGCGATCGGCTATCAGCGGTTCGCGCTGACGCCGGCCGGCGACGGCACCCGCATCGAGACGCAGGCGAGATTCGAGGTGAAGCTGCTGCGCATCACCGCCTTCGCCTACGACCATCGCAACACCGAGTTCTGGCGCGACGGCTGCCTGCGCGCGATCGACGCCCGCACCGACTCCAATGGCCGGAAATCCAGCGTCAACGGCCGGTCGCAGGGCGCCACGTTCGTGGTCGCGACGCCTGAGGGAGAGCGCACCCTCGGCGACTGCGTGGCCAGCTTCGCGTACTGGGACAAGGACATTCTGCTGCGCCGCCAGACCCTGCTCAACTCGCAGACCGGCGAGTACGTTCCGGTCCGGATCGCGCCGCTCGGGCCGGGCACCAAGCGTATCGGCGGGCGGGATCTGGCCGTCGACCGCTACGCGATGAGCGGCAAGGGCATCGACATCACGCTCGCCTACGCCACGGGCAGCGACGAGTGGGTGGCGCTCGACAGCAGGCTCGACGGTGGCCGGACGCTGCGCTACCGCCGCAGCGCCGGCGAGCTGGTGGCGCCGTCCGCGGCGCGGCAGGCCCGCGCGGACACGCAGTCGTCCGGCCGGTAGGCGTGCACGCTACACTGCGCGCACCGCACGACGACCGCAATGATCGACGAACCGAGGCAGCCCAGCATCCTGCTGATCGAGGACCATCGTGACATCGCGGGGGCGATCGTCGATTTCCTCGAGCACCGCGGATTCGCCGTCGACTACGCGGCGGACGGCGTCACGGGGCTGCACCTGGCAGTGACCAACGTCTACGACGTCATCGTGCTCGACATCATGCTGCCCGGCCTCGACGGCCTCGCCGTGTGCCGCAAGCTGCGCGAGGAGGCCCGCAACGACACGCCGCTGCTGATGCTCACCGCCCGCGACACGCTCGACGACAAGATCACCGGACTCGGCGCCGGAGCTGACGACTACCTCGTCAAGCCTTTCGAGGTCCGCGAGCTCGAGGCGCGCATCAGCACGCTGCTTCGCCGCCACCGGCGGGCGGTGGCCCGTGAGGTGTACACCGTCGGCGACCTGGCGCTCGACACCGGCACGCTGCGGGTCACGCGCGGCGGCCAGGTGCTCGCCCTGACGCCGATCGGACTGAAGCTGCTCACCGTGCTGATGCGCGCGTCGCCCCGGGTCGTGACCCGGCAGCAGCTCGAGCGCGAGGTGTGGGGCGACCTGCTGCCCGACAGCGATACGTTGCGCAGCCACCTCTACTCACTGCGCAAGGCGATCGACAAGCCGTTCGGGCGCACGCTGCTGCACACGATCGCGGGCGCCGGATACCGGCTGTCGGACGACGATGGCCGCTAGCGGAGTGCGGGCGCGGCTGGGACGCGCGTTCCTGCTGCAGGCGGCGTTCATCGGCGCGGCGGCCGTGGTCGGCGTGTTCCTCGCCAGCCTGCTGCTCGAGGGCGTGCTGATCCGCCAGGCCCTGCGGGAGGAGGTCGCGCACTTCTGGCAGCAGCGCGAGCGCGACCCCGCGTTCCCGCTGCCCGCAACCCTGAACCTCACCGGCTACCTCGGGACCGCGCCGCCGTCGATCGCGGGCCTGCCGCCCGGCCATCACGAGCGCGTGATCGACGGCGTCGAGACGGTCGTCTACGTCACGGACCGCAACGGGGAGCGCCTCTACCTGGCATTCGACCGCAGCGGCGTCGGCAAGCTCGCCACTGTGTTCGGCCTGCTCCCGCTCGCCATGGTGCTGCTGGTGCTGTACCTGTCGACCTGGCTCGCCTTCCGCGCCTCGCGGCGCGCGTTCTCGCCCGTCATCGCGCTGGCGCGGGCGGTGCGCGAACTCGATCCGGCAGCCCCGGACCCCGCCCAGCTCGATCCGGCACGGCTGCCGCGCGATGCCGACGACGAGGTGCGCGAGCTGGCCGAGGCGCTCGCACGCTACGCCCAGCGCCTCAACGAGTTCGTGGAACGCGAGCGCGACTTCACCCGCGACGCCAGCCACGAACTGCGCAGCCCGCTGACGGTGATCCACGTGGCCGCCGGCATGCTGGAAGCCGACACGGGACTCAGCGACACCAGCCGGCGGTCGGTCGCGCGGATCGCGCGCGCGGCCCGCGACATGGAGGAGCTGACCAGCGCCTTCCTGCTGCTTGCGCGCGAGTCGGAGACGGGGCTGCCGCTCGAGCCCACCTGCGTCAACGACGTGCTCGCCGACGAGCTCGACCGCGCGCGGCTGCTCGCAGCCGGGAAGCCGATCGAATCGCGGCTCCGCGCCAGCCATAGACTCTCCGTCGATGCGCCCGAGAAGGTGCTGCCCGTGCTGCTCGGCAACCTGCTGCGCAACGCGTTCTCGTACACGGACGCCGGCGAGGTGACGGTGGACGTCGGCGTCGACTCCGTCGTCATCCGCGACACGGGCGTCGGCATCGCACCGGGGCAGCTCGACGCGATGTACCGGCCGTTCGTCCGCGGCGCCTCCGGTCGGGGCGCGGGGCACGGCGTCGGGCTCACCATCGTGCGCCGGCTCTCGGACCGGTTCGGCTGGCCGGTCACGATCGACAGCAGCCCGGGCGTCGGCACGCGCGTCGAGATCCGGTTCCCCGGGGCCCGCGGGACGCGCCTGGATCCTTGACGATGAGACTCTCCACTCTGCTGCAGCGATGGGGCCTTTTCGCGGCGACGGTCTTCCTGCTGATCGGCATGACGCTGGCCTGGCTGCAGGCCGGTCCGGTAGCCGGGGAAGGCGTCGCGATGCGCTATGCGTTCTGGATGGCGACGGCGGTCGCGACCTTCGTGTCCTGGTGGCTCAGTCAGTGGCTGGTGGTGTCCGGCCGCGAGCGCCTGAGCCGGACGCTGCTCGTCGTCTCGAGCCTCGTGGCCACGCTGCTGTACCTGCCCTGGTCGCTCGCGCTCGACGCGCTGTTCGGAATGCCCGACACGGACACGGCCTGGTGGTCGACGATCATCGAGGAGTGGCTGGCCAGCGCGCTGCCGGTCTTCTCCGGCTGCATGATCGCGAGCCTGCCCGCCTGGCTCTTGACGACCGAACCTGTGGCAATCGCCGGGCCGGCGCAGCCCTCGGCGGGGTCCTCGGCGGAGTCCTCGGCGGAGCCGCCCCCGGCCGAGCCCGCCACCGGCAGCGGCCTGCTGCCGATCGCCGTGCGCGGCGGCGTGCTGCGCGCCACGGCCGACCTGCAGTACGTCCACCTGCAGAGCCCCGAGGGCGTGACCACGGTTCCCGGCCCCATGCACCGCGTCATCGCCCTGCTCGGCGATCACGGGCTCGAAGTCCGCCGCGGCCAATGGATCGCCGACCGCCACGTGAAACAGGCCAAGTCCGTGCGCGGGCGCTGGGTCGTGCTGCTGAAGGACGGCCAGCAGGTCTCGGTGAGCCGGCGCCGGCTCACGGAGGTGAAGGAACGGTGGGGAGCGACGCGCTACACCTGAGCCTCACCACGACCGCTCGAAGATCAGCCCGATGATCGGGAATGCCTCGCCGTCGTCGGCGATGATGACGCCGCGCCGGGGATCGAACTCACCCGCCCCGCCCCCCTCG
>JBIIDW010000185.1:0-5191 GCA_044238215.1 Steroidobacteraceae bacterium | reverse complement strand
GCCGAGCGCCTCGGCCAAGGCGGCGTCCACCTGCGCCTGCCGCTCGCGCGACCCGGAGACCTCGGCGACGCGCAGCGCGAGGTTCGGACGCGCGAAGCCGCGCACGAGCTGCGGCGTGTCGGCCGGCAGCCCGAGCCGCACCAGGATCTCGTCGCGCACCACGGGCGTCGCGGTCGCGGTGCAGGCCATGACGTGGCGCGGCGCGAGCTCGCGCACCAGCACGCCGATCTGCAGGTACTCGGGCCGGAAGTCGTGGCCCCACTCGCTGATGCAGTGCGCCTCGTCGACCGCGACCAGCGGGCACTCGACCCGCGCCAGGCGCGCGCGGAACTCCGGCGCGGCGAGGCGCTCGGGCGCCACGTAGACGAGGCGGTACTCGCCGCGCATCATCCGTGCGAGGCGCTCCCGCAGCGTGGCCGGCTCCAGCGTGGAGGCCAGGAAGGTCGCAGCAACGCCACGCGCGCCCAGCGCGTCGACCTGGTTCTGCATCAGCGCGATCAGCGGCGACACGACGATCGTCGTGCCCGGCAGCACCAGCGCGGGCAGCTGGTAGCAGAGGCTCTTGCCGCCGCCGGTTGGCGCCACCAGCAGCACGCGACGTCGCGACAGCAGCGTCTCGATCGCCTCACGCTGGCCCGGGCGGAAGCCGTCGTAGCCGAGGCGCGCCAGCGCCGCGGCGAGATCGGGCAGTGGCGGCGTCACGGCGCGTGGGTGCCGGTCGCGGGCGCCGTCGCCGCAGGTCCGGCGGCGCGGAAGCCGTTCTGCCGCCACGCCTCGTAGACCACGATCGCCACCGCGTTCGACAGGTTCAGGCTGCGGTTCCCCTCCAGCATCGGCAGGCTCGCCAGCGCGCCCGGCCCGTGCGCCTCGCGAAGCGCCTCGATGACCGGCTCGGGCAGCCCGCGGCGCTCCTGGCCGAACAGCAGCACGTCCCCGGGGCGGTACGCCACCTGGTCGTAGCGCTGCGCGCCACCCGTCTCGATGGCGAACCAGCGCGGCAGGCCGGCGCCGGGCCCCCGCTCACCACTGGACGGCGCACCGTCGGCCAGCGCCGCTCGACAGCTCGCGAAATCGTCGTGGAGGTGCACCCGGGCCATCCAGCGGTAGTCCAGGCCCGCGCGCCGCAGCGACCGTCGGTCGAGATCGAAACCCAGCGGCCGGACGAGATGCAGTTCCGCACCCGTGTTGGCGCAGAGCCGGATGACGTTGCCGGTATTGGGCGGGATCTCGGGCTCGAACAGGACGATGCGGAACATGGCGCGCGATGGTACCAGCGGGCCGCGGTCGCGCGGCGCGGGCGGGAGCGGCGCGACGCGGACCCGGGCATTGGGCGATAATGGGTCATGGCCGCCGCTCCCGAAGCCCTCGAAGACCCGCTGCGCTACCGCTTCCTCGGCATGGATTTCGCCTCGCCGATCGTGCTGCTCTCGGGCTGCGTGGGCTTCGGCGAGGAATACACGCGGGTCGAGGGCTTCTCGAACCGCGACGCGGGCGCGGTGGTGCTCAAGGGCACGACGCTCGAATCACGTCTGGGCAACCCGGCGCATCGCGTCTACGAGACCCCGATGGGCATGCTCAACGCCATCGGCCTGCAGAACCCGGGCACCGACACGGTCGTCCGTTCCATCCTGCCGGCACTCGACTTCTCCGAGACGCGGTTCATCGCCAACGTCTCCGGCTCCACGATCGAGGAATACGCCGAGGTCACCCGCCGCTTCGACGACTCGCCGATCGACGCGATCGAGATCAACATCTCCTGCCCCAACGTCAAGGAAGGCGGCGTCGCCTTCGGCAACTATCCGGAAATGTCCGCGCGCGTGGTGGCCGCCTGCCGAGCGGTGACGCGCAAGCCGCTGATCACCAAGCTGTCGCCGAACCAGACCGACATCAAGGAAAACGCCCGGATGTGCATCGAGGCCGGCACCGACGGCTTCGCGGTCATCAACACCGTGATGGGCATGGCGATCGACGCGAAGACGCGGCGCCCGATCATCGGCAACGTGCAGGGCGGGCTCTCCGGCCCGGCGATCAAGCCGATCGCGCTGCTGAAGGTCCACCAGGTCCACGACGTCGCGAAGCGCCACAATGTGCCGATCATCGGCCAGGGCGGCATCTGCAACGCCACCGACGCCCTCGAGTTCATCATCGCCGGCGCCAGCGCGGTGGGCGTGGGCACCTCGCTGTTCTACGACCCGATGGTCTGCAGGAAGATCAACGCCGGGATCGCCGACTACCTGCGCGCCAACGGCCTGCGCAACGTGACCGAACTCGTCGGCACGCTGCGGCTCGGCTAGCGGCGACAGCGCCTTGCGGTCCCTTGCAGCGCGCCGCACGCCCCGCATCGACTTCGCCACCGCCCCCTGGCAGCGCAACGAGTTCGGCGTCGACATGCTCTGGCTCAGCCGCGACCCTGGCAACGGCGCGGTGAGCTTCGCGCTGCGCACGCCGGCGGACTTCCGCTATCCGGAGCGCCAGCACTTCTACGACAGCGAGGAAGAGCTGTTCCAGCTCGAGGGCGACTTCCGCCACGACCGCATCGATCCCTACCAGGAGGGCGACTACGTGTTCCGGCCTGCGGGAACGGTGTACGGCGATGATGAGGGCTCGGACGGCGGCGGGATCATCTTCGCCTCGCTCGCGCGCGAGATGCGCCGGCACCACTTCGACGACCACCCTGGTCCGTGGACGGGCCACTACCTCGTCGACCGGCTGTGGAACCCGCGCGAGCCACAGCCCTACCTGCGATCATCGTCGACGCAGCAGTGGCGGCCGAGCGGGCTCGATCCACGCGTCGCGCTGAAACCCCTGCACGGCACGCCGGGGCAGTGCCGCGGCGACGACGGGGTCTTCCGCCACTCGCCATGGGCCTCCGACTTCACGCTGATGCTGCGGATCGAAGCAGGGTTCCGCGGCCCGATGCCGGGCTGGCCGGGGTTCTTCGCCGAAACGCTGGCCTGTGCAGGCCGCGCGACCATCGGCGGCGAACCCTGGCACCGCGGTTGCTACCAGTTCGGCGGACCCGCCGGCGAATGCGCGGTCGAGCAGGCCCTCGAGCTGTACTGCCGGCTGTTCCGCGCGGACGAAGCCGCGCCTCAGAACTCGTAGTCGACCGCCATCGACAGGTCGCAGTCGGCGCGCAGCCCGTGCGCCACCTCGACGTGGTAGGGGTGCACGGCATAGCCCTCGAGCGCGGCCTTGTCGTCGAGGATCACCGAGATGCCGTGCGTGCAGCCGTTGGCGCGATTGGTGAAATTGCGCCCGACCGTCATCGAACGCACGCCCGGCACGCGCTCGGGCAGCAGGCGCAGCGCGGCCTCGTGCGCGGCGATGCGCTCCTCCGGCACGTCGGGGCGGAAGCGGATCCAGACCATGTGATGAACGGGCATTGCGGATTCCTCAGCTGGAAGCGGCCGGCGCCGGGCCGCCGGGCGGATTGCGCACGATCAGCGTGCGGGTCGGATACGCGAACTCGATGCCCTCCGCGGCGAAGCTCGCGTGGATGCGGCGATTGACCTCGTCCTGGATGCGCGGGAACTTGAACGGTTCCGCACCGGGCTCGGGAACGAAGTAGCAGACGTCGAAGCCCAGCGCCGACTCGCCGAAGCCGCGCAGGAAGCAGTACTCGAAGCGCGTGCCTGGCACGGAGCCGACGGCGGCCTCGACCAGCGCCGGCACGCGCGCGAGTCGATCCGGCGGCGTCTCGTAGGCCACGCCGAGCGAAAACAGCGCGCGGCGCTCGGGCATGCGGCCGAGGTTGCGGACCCGGCTGCGCAGGATGTCGGCGTTGGACAGGATCACCTGCTCGCCCGAGACGCTGCGCAGGCGGGTGCTCTTCACGCCGATGGTCTCGACCACGCCCTCGATGTCGTCGATGCGCAGGCTGTCGCCGGGGCTGAAGGGCTTGTCCAGCGCGATCGACAGCGACGCCAGCAGGTCGCCGAGGATCGTCTGCACGGCGAGCGCGACGGCGATGCCGCCGATGCCGAGGCCGGCGACCAGCGCGGTGATGTTGACGCCGAGGTTGTCGAGCGCCAGCAGCGCCGCCACCGAGAAGATGACGAGCCGCGAGACGAACAGCACGATGCCCAGCGAGCCGCGCGCCGTCGCGTCGCCGGCCTCGATGGCCTTCTGCTGGCGGCGCTCCAGCCCGAAGCGCACCGCCACCATGCCCCACAGCGCGACCTGCGCCCAGGCCACGAGCACCACCAGCACGGAGAACGCCTTCTCGACCGACGCCGGCAGGGCCAGCTGCCGCTCGGCGACGTAGAGCGCCACGAGCAGCAGGAACGCCGGCCGCGTGCGGCCGAGCAGCAGCATCAGCAGGTCGAAGCCGTCGAAGCGGCCGTCGCCGTCGAACCGCGCGCGCTGCGACAGCAGATAGCGCCGAAGCAGCGGCAGCACGGTCAGGGTCACCAGGAACAGCGCCAGCGCCAGCGCCCAGCTGCGCACCGGGTTGCCGAGGTAGACCTCGTCGAGCAGACCCATCATCCCGGAATCCTCAGTCGTCGGGACCCTCGGCCATCCCGAGTTCCTTCAGCTTCCGGGTGAGGGTGTTGCGACCCCAGCCCAGCAGCCTGGCGGCATCCTGCCGATGCCCCTGCGTGTGGGCAAGCGCCACGCCGATCAGCGTCCGTTCGAACTCGGGCAGCGCCGTGTCGAGCAGCGGCGGAGCGCCGGCGCGGCGCGCCTCGCCGTCCGCCCAGAGCGCCAGGGCCTGGGTCCAGGTGCCGCGGTCAGGCGCCACTGCCGCGCCGAGGATCTCGCTCGGCAGGTCCTCGACGTGGATCTCGCTGCCCGGGGCGAGGACCGACAGCCGGCGGCACAGGTTGACCAGCTCGCGCACGTTGCCCGGCCAGCCGTAGGCCTCGAGGGCCGCGCGCGCCTCGGGCGCGAGCCGCTTGCGATCGACGCCGAGCTCGGCGGCCGCGACCTGCAGGTAGTGCTCGAGCAGGTCGCCCACGTCCTCGCGGCGCCGGCGCAGCGGCGGCAGCTCGATGCGGATGACGTTGAGCCGGTGGAACAGGTCCTCGCGGAACAGGCCGCGGCGCACGCGGTCCTCGAGGTCCTGGTGGGTTGCCGCGATCACGCGCACGTCGACGCGGATCGGCGCCTGGCCGCCCACGCGGTAGAACTCGCCTTCGGCCAGCACCCGCAGCAGCCGGGTCTGCAGCGCCGTCGGCATGTCGCCGAT
>JBIIDW010000184.1:0-5193 GCA_044238215.1 Steroidobacteraceae bacterium | reverse complement strand
CTCGTAGCGTCCGGGGAACAGGTTCACCGCCCGGTAGCGCCCCTTCTCCGTGAACACCATGTAGGCGACGTTCCTGTCGGCGTGCCGCAGGTGAACCCTGGCGGCGACGAAGGGCTGCGGCGCCGTGACGCTGCCCGAGATCGTTCCGGTGCCGGCGATCGCGGCCGACGCCGGCGACGCCGCGGCGATGCCGGCGACCAGGACCAGGGCCCATGCCACCCACGGCGTGCTGCGCTGCATTGGCGATCCCCCCCGGGAACGACAGGATGAGAGCGAACTTGTCTTTTCTACCATACCTCAGCACCCCGATGCGGGCACGGCACCATTCTGCTACCGTCGCGGCCCGCCGGGTCCGGGCGCCCGGAATGGAGGGACGATTGGGAGAGCCGGAGACGTTCGCGCTGGCCGTCAACCTGACGGTCATCGCGCTGGGGTATTTCGTGGTCTATCCGCGCTTCGCCGGAGCGGACGTGCGCAGGCTCGTGGTCAATGACCTCATCGCTTCGGTCGTCGCGCTCGGCGTGGTGGGCTATGCGTTTGCGGGCAGCGGCCAGACCTTCACCCTGGTCGCCGCGGAGGTCGGCTGGCTGCCGTTCACGCTGATCACGTTCTTCGTGCTCGAGACGCCGTTCTTCCTGTGGTATTGCCGCCGGCACGGCATCGGCATGGACCGGCTGTCGGGCGATGAATGAGGGCGGCGTCGCTCAGCCGCCGGGCGTGCCGGCGAGGCGCTGCGTGAGCGCGGTGGCGAGGTCCTCGAGCAGCAAACCCTCGTAGAAATTCCGTGACGCCTCCTGCGCCGCGGACAGGATGTCCACCAGTTCGTCGCCCGACGCCTTGCCGGGGCAGGCGTCGAACGCACCCTGCAGCGTGTAGCGCAGGTATTGCACGCGCGCGGCCTGCCGGCCGCCGGCGCCCGACTTCTTCCAGTAGGACTCGGCGAGGCAGACGTCCTTCGGCGCATCGGGCCGGTTGCGCGTGATGAAAGTGCCGAACACGAACTGTGCCTGCGCATGGCCGTCGTCCGCGGAGCGCCGCATCTCACGCATCGCCTCGGACGTCTGGTTGCCGTAGAACAGCAGCCGCGCGAGCTGGTAGCGCAGCCGCGCGTTCGCCGGGTCCTCGGCCACCGCCTTCGCGCACACTGCGAGCGCCTGCGGGATGTCGATGGCCTCGCGCGCCACCCCGGGCGCCACGCGCTGCGGATCCTCCGGATGCGAGGCGAGCCGGTCGCACTCGGTCACGGGCCCGGCGGCGCGCGCCGGTGGGGCGCAGGCCAGGGCGAACGCGAGCGTGGCGAACGCGAGGGCGGCGAGCGAACTCGCGGCGGCGGGTCGTCCGGTGCGGTGCCGGGCTTTCGTGGCGGTGTTCACATCCCCATTGTAGCGACGGGCGGGCGCAACGGAATGCTGTAGTCTTTCCCTCTCCACACGGGGGACAGTCGTGGACCGTCTCGAGCGCTTCTTCAAGATCCGCAACCTGCTCGCCGCGCGGCGCCACGTGACCCGCGACGAGTTCCTCGGCGAACTCGAGGTCTCCGAGGCCACGTTCAAGCGCGACCTCGAGTACCTGCGCGACCGGCTGCGGCAGCCCGTGGTCTGGGACGCGGAGCACCGGGCTTACACGCTGGCGCCGGCGAGCCGCGCCGGGACCGAGCGCTACGAGCTGCCGGGCCTGTGGTTCTCGAGCTCCGAGGTGCAGGCGCTGCTCACGGTCGATCACCTGCTGGCGGAACTCGAGCCCGGGCTGCTCGGCGAGCTGCTGCAGCCCTTCCGCGACCGGCTGCACCGGCTCGTCGACTCCGGCGACCATTCGCTGAGCCAGCTCGGCCAGCGCATCAAGATCCGCAGCATCGGCGCGCGCTTCGTGCCGCCGAAGTGGTTCGAGCAGGTCGCGAGCGGCACGCTGTCGCGGCGCCGGCTGCGGCTCGATTACTTCGCCCGCAGCACCGGTGAGAACAGCGCGCGCGAGGTGTCGCCGCAGCGGCTGGTCCACTACCGCGACAACTGGTACCTCGAGGCCTGGTGCCACCTGCGCCATGGGCCGCGCCTGTTCGCGCTGGACGCGATGTCGCAGGTAGAACTGCTGGACCAGGCTGCGCGCGAGGTCCCCGAGACCGAGCTCGACGCCAGCCTCTCCGCGAGCTACGGGATCTTCCTCGGGCAGCCGACACGCCGCGCGGTGCTGCGCTTCACGGCTGCGCGCGCGCGCTGGGTCGCCCGCGAACAGTGGCATCCCGGGCAGCTCGGCCACACCGAGCCGGACGGCTCCTACGTCGTCGAGATCCCTTATTCGGACGACCGCGAGCTGCTGCTCGACATCCTGCGCTACGGGTCCGAGGTGCGGGTGCTGGAGCCGCCGGAGCTGCGCGAGCGCGTGCGCGAGGAACTCGGGCGCGCGGCGCGCCAGTACGCCGACTGAACCGCGCCGCCGAGAGGGCGGAGGTGCTCGACCGCCCGCCGGCCCGACCTGCTCTACACGGCCAGTGGGCGCGCCGGCGCCGGGCTGTACGCGCGCGGGCGGCTCGTGCACCTGTCCGCGTTCCCCACGACCCCGGCGAGCAGCTCGTAGGAGCGCAGCCGCGCCTCGAAGTCGAAGACGCTCGTGACGATCATCAGCTCGTCGGCACCGGTGTCGCGGACGAGCGCATCGAGGCCCGCAGCGACGGTCGACGGCGAGCCCACCACGGATACCGCGAGCATCCGCGAGGCGAACTGCTTCTCGGCCGGCGTCCAGTACGACTCGATGTCGTCGATCGGCGGGCGCTGCAGGCCGCGCGTGCCGCGGACGATGTTCGCGTAGGACTGCTGCACCGACGTGAACAGCCGGCGTGCCTCGACGTCGGTGTCGGCGACGACCACGTTGACGCCGACCAGTGCGTAGGGGGCCGCGAGCTGCGCGGACGGGCGGAACCGCTGCCGGTAGACGCGAAGCGCGTCGTGCAGCGCCTCGGGCGCGAAGTGCGAGGCGAAGCCGTAGGGCAGGCCGAGCGCCGCGGCGACCTGCGCGCCGTACAGGCTGGAGCCGAGTATCCAGACCGGCACGTTCGTGCCGGTGCCCGGCACGGCCTGCACCGCCTGGCCCGGCACCGCGGGGCCGAGCAGTGCCTGCAGTTCCTGCACGTCCTGCGGGAAGTACTCGGCGGCGCGCGGGTCGCGGCGCATTGCCTGCACGGTGACGCCGTCGGTGCCCGGCGCGCGGCCGAGCCCGAGGTCGATGCGGCCCGGGTAAAGCGACTCGAGCGTGCCGAACTGCTCGGCGATCACCAGCGGCGAGTGGTTCGGCAGCATGATGCCGCCGGAGCCGATGCGAATCGTCGAGGTGCCGCCGGCCAGGTAGCCGATCACCACCGAGGTCGCCGCGCTGGCGATGCCGGGCATGTTGTGGTGTTCGGCGACCCAGTAGCGCCGGTAGCCGAGCGACTCGGCGTGGCGCGCGAGCCGCAGCGCGCGCTGCAGCGCCTCGCGGGGGGTGCTGCCCTCGGTGACGGGTACGAGATCGAGGACGGATAGCGGGACCATGCCGAAAGTCTAACGCGGCCGATCCGCGCCCGTATTACCCTTGCTGCCGTGAACGCCAAGCCCTACGCCGTCGTCGTCTTCGGCGCGACGAGTTTCGTCGGCCGCCTGCTGTGCCGATACCTGCTCGAACGCCACGGCGTCGACGGCAGCGCGCCCGGTGGTGAGCTCGCGTGGGCCGCCGCCGGCCGCTCGATGTCGCGGCTCGAGGCCCTGCGCGCGGAACTCGGCCCCGCCGCGCGCGGGCTGCCGCTGCTCGTCGCCGACGCCGCGGACGAGCCCGCGATGCGCGAGCTGTGCGCGCAGGCGCGGGTGGTCGTCTCCACGGTCGGCCCCTATGCGCTGCACGGCGAGCCGCTGGTGCGGGCCTGCGCGGAGTCGGGTACCGACTACTGCGACCTCACCGGCGAGCCGCAGTGGATCCGGCGCATGATCGGGCGGTACGAGGCTGCGGCGCAGGCCTCGGGCGCACGGCTCGTGCACTGCTGCGGCTTCGACTCGATCCCTTCGGACCTCGGCGTGCTGTTCACGCAGGCCCAGGCCCGCGAGCGCCTCGGTGCGTCCTGCGAGCGGATCTCGATGCGGGTGCGGGCGATGCGCGGCGGCGTGTCGGGCGGCACGGCGGCGAGCCTGCTCAACGTGGCGCGCGAGCTGCGTTCGGATCCCGCGCTGCGCCGCGAACTCGCCGATCCCTATTCGCTGTGTCCGCCGGCGACCGGCCGGCCCCGGCAGGCCCGCCTGGACGGCGTTCGCTTCGATCCGGAGGCCGGGGCCTGGACCGCGCCCTTCATCATGGCCGGCATCAACACCCGCGTGGTGCTGCGCACCCAGGCAATCGGTCCGGCGGAAGGGGTCGTGCCCGCGTTGCGCTACGACGAGGCCATGTTGACCGGGCGCGGCGTCGCGGGCTGGGCGCGTGCTGCCGCAACGTCGGCGGGCCTCGGGGCATTCATGCTCGCGGCGGTGTTCGGGCCGACCCGTGCCGCGCTCGAGCGCTGGATACTGCCGGCGCCAGGGGAGGGCCCGAGCCCGGAGTCGCAGGCCCGGGGTTTCTTCGACCTGCGCTTCTTCGGCCAGACTGCGGCGGGTGGCCGCCTGCGCACGCGCGTGACCGGCGACCGGGACCCGGGCTACGGTTCGACGGCGAAGATGCTGGGCGAGGCGGCGGCCTGCCTGGCGCTCGACCTGCCGCCGTCGCCGGGCGGGTTCTGGACGCCTGCCAGCCTGCCCGGCGAACGCCTGATCCGGCGGCTCCAGGCGCACGCCGGGCTGCGGTTCGAGGTGCTCTGAGCCGCTGCCTGCTCTAGCATTCGCGTCCATGAACACCCTCAGCCGCCTGCTTTCCCGTCACGCGCCGCTGCGCGCCGTCATGGCCCTTTCGCTGCTTGCGCTGTCCGCCTGCGGCGGTGGCGGTGGCGGATCCGCGCCGCTGCCCCAGTACACGATCGGCGGCACCCTCTCCGGTCTCGCCAGCGGCGGCACGGCCGTGCTGCAGGTCAACGGCGGCGGCAACCTGAGCATCTCGAACAACGGTTCGTTCACGTTCCCGACGCCCCTGACTTCGGGCACGAGCTACAGCGTGACGGTCTCGTCGGCGCCCGCCAACCAGAGCTGCTCGATCGCCAATGGCAGCGGCACGGTCACGGCGGCCGTCAACAACATCACCGTGACCTGC
>JBIIDW010000183.1:0-5205 GCA_044238215.1 Steroidobacteraceae bacterium | reverse complement strand
GTCCGGGTTGAACATGAATACGCCCAGCCCGCGCGTCTCGTTGCGCACCCCGACGATGCCGTCGCCGGCGAAGCGGAAGGTCTCGGAGTTCGGCACGACGATCTGGTTCGGGATGCCGTCATTGGGCCCCGTGTTGGCGGGGTTGTTCATCAGATCGTAGTTGTTCATGTCCGCGCGGCGCGGCGTGATCGCATCCACCTTGGCGTAGTTGGCGGCGATCGTGACGTTGCCCCGCTCAGCGGCGAAATTCCGGCCGGCGATCACGCTGCCGCCGGTCGTGAGCCCCTCGGTGCTCTCGGTCGGACGTGACCCGTCGAGCGAGACCATGACCCCGTCGAACCGACGCCTGGTGATGACGTTCACCACGCCCGAGACGGCATCGGAACCATAGATGGCCGACGCACCACCGGTGATGATCTCGACGCGCTCGATCAACCCCGGGTTGATCGAGTTGAGGTCCACGGCGGCGCTGTCCGTGGTGCCCGCGATGCGACGCTTGCCGTCGACGAGCACCAGCGTGCGGTTGGTGCCGAGGCTGCGCAGGTCCACCGTGCTGAGTCCGCCGCTCGTCTCGCCGCGGGTGCCGGCGGCGCCGGACTGTTGATTCTGCTGCAGGGAGCCCGAGAAGCCGATGGAAGGCTGCTGCGCGAGCGCACGCCCGATGTCGAACTGAAGGTTGTTGCCCGCCAGCGACTCGGCGCTGACGACGCCGACCGGCGTGGGCAGATCCAGGACCGGCCGGGCGATCCGCGAGCCCGTGACGACCACCTCGTCGAGGCCGTCCGGCTTGTCCGCGGCCACCGCGTCGCGCGGGTTCTGCGCAGCCACGTCGCCCGAGACGATGACCAGGATGCCCGTGGCGAGGGCGAGGAATGGGCGGCTCGCCTTCGATACACGCGGACCCCACTGCCGCGCCGTGGTGAATTCCCCTGTTCCGTTTCGCATGATCCAGCCCCCCCGCTACAGAGCAAGACGATTCGGCTTCGAGTATGGTCAATTTCACGCTGGGCATCGGGACGAAGAGCGGACCGCAATGGTGCTCAAAAGCCACCAAACAGCCGCGCGGCCCGTGGCATCGTGTCCGCGGGCGGCTGGAGGTTCACATGCGCGCTTCGAAGCTGACGTTGCTCGGCTGCCTTGCCGGGAGTCTCGTCCCGCTCGCGGTCCCCGCTGCCGATCCGGTGGGCCCTGCAGCAGGAGGCCGTGCGGGAGAGGTCACCATCTACCGCGACGGGATGGGCGTCCCTCACGTCTTCGCAGCCACCTCGGCGGAGGTCATGTTCGGAGCGGGCTATGCGCAGGCCCAGGACCGGCTGGCGGCTCTCGAACTGGCCCGGCGCGCGGCGGTGGGGCGCCGCGCGGAACTGCTCGGCGAATCCGCGCTGGCGTCGGACAGGAAGGCGCGCGATCGAATGCTCGGCGAAGCCGAACTGCTGCGGATGTACCGGCGCGCCCCGCAGGAACACCAGGAGATGATGCAGGCGTTCGTCGATGGCATCAACGCGGCGATCGCCGAGGTCCGCGCGGACCCCGCACGCAGGACACCGTTGGAATTCATCCGGTGGGGCATCGAGCCGACGCCGTGGACGTTGCTCGACTACCTTGCATACGTCGCGTCCATCCCGAACGGGCGCAATGGCTACGAGCTGCAGAACCTGGCCTTCCTCACGGCGATGATTGCCCGGCACGGTGAACCGACGGCGAGGAAGATCTTCGACGACGTCGTGCCGCTCAGCGATCCGGACTCGCCCACGGTGATCCCCCGCGGGGAGGACCTCGCGCCCCCGCAGCCGATGCACGAGCCTGCGCAACCGCCGCCACCGATCGCGGGTGTCGCACTCGAGTCACTCGCGCCGGTGGCCCCGCGCGTGCCCTACGCGGAGGTCGGGGCGAGCCGCTGCCTGGTGCTCGGACCGCAACGCACGGCGAGCGGCAATGTGCTGATGATGGAGGCGACGGCCGACGGTCCCGAGGCTCACCTGTACGGCGGGGGATTCGATGCCGCGGGCTTCGGGTTCGCCGGCTGGGGTGCACCGAAGATGGGGCGAGGCCCGCAACATGGCTGGCTGCTGACCTCCGGCCACTCCGACACCACCGACACTTTCGTCGAACGGCTGCACCCGACCGACCGGTACCGGTACTGGTTCAAGGGTGAGTGGCGGCTCATGGAACGCCGGATGGAGACCATCCGAGTCAAGGGCGGCAAGCCGGTACAGCACGAGGTGGCCTGGACGATCCACGGCCCCGTCATCAGCCGCGACGCCTCGGGGCGCTTTGCCTACACGATTCAATGGGCAGGGCGCGGCAGGGAACTCGACACCTGGGTCGGAATGGTCGAGATGGCGCGCGCGCGCAGCATCGACGAATTCGAGAGCCAGGGTGTCGAGCGGGTCGGCTGGAACCTCGGAATCTGCTACGGGGGGGACGACGGGCAAATCGCCTTCTGGGAAGCCGGCAGCATCCCGAAGCGCGCGCCGGGGGTCGACCCGCGACTGCCGACGCCTGGCACCGGTGAGTACGAGTGGACAGGGTTCCTGTCCACCGACGAACTGCCGCGCATGCGCAACCCGAAGCAGGGCTATATCCACGCCTGGAACAGCAAGGCCACGACCTGGTCGCTCGAGGGCGACGATGGTCGATTCGGAGCGGCGTTCCGGACCTGGCTCGGCAACGAGCTCGCCGCGTCCAGCCGCCGCAGCACCCTGCTCGACATGCGGCGGTTCAATCAGCAGCTTTTCAATGCCCTCGGGGCGCGCGACCGTACCCTCACCACCCCCCGATTCTTCGAGCCCCAGTTTCGCGCTGCCGCGCTGGCCGCCTCCGACCCCGAAGTCAGGCAGGCCGTCGAGCTGATGCTGGCGTTCAACGGGCGCTACGAGGACGCGGACGCGGACGATCGCTATGACGCTGCGGGTCTCACGCTGTTCCGGACGTGGCTGAAGGTCGCCCCCGAGCACATCTTCGGTGACGACGTCGGCGACTGGTGGAGCAAGGTCGACGAGTCGCGCTACCTGCGCTACCAGACCAGCCTGCTGCTGCGGGCGCTGCAGGGGCCCGCGGCCGGCCGGCCGCTGGCCTACGACTACTTCAACGGCCGCGATCGCACCGCCGTGCTGATCGAGACGCTGCGGATCACGATCGATCGCGTCAGGGCCGACCACCCGGGCAAGGCGATGACGGAGTGGCGGCTGCCGGTGTTCTGGAAATACTACGATCCGGCCGCGAAGCTCGCCGACCGCCCCCCGCTGCCGGGCACCGACGACAGCCCGCGTCTTTCCGCGGAGCTGCGGATCGGACCCGTCATGGCCCGCCACAACGGCGGCGAGGGCTGGGTCGGACTGATGGAACTCGGCCCCCGGCACCGCACCCTCTACTCGGTCGTGGACGCGGGCGGCCAAAGCCAGTTCATCGATCCGAACGGCGTGGGGAACCCCCACCTCACGGACCAGACCATGATGCATGAGACCAACGAGCTGAAGCGGATCACGTTGGATCCGGACGAAGTCCGCGCCAACGCGGTCTCAACCCGGAAACTGACCTACCGACCCTCGACGCCACGGCAGGGGCACTGAGCGCCCACGGGATCGCGGCAGGTCAGAGGAAATCCTCCAGCGCCGCCAGCAGCGCACCCGGACATTCCTCCTGCGGACTGTGACCGCACTCCAGCGCGAGCGCGCGCACGTCGCTGGCGCGTTCCTCCCAGGCGGCGCGGACGTCGAACAGTTCGCCGACCGTTCCGAGCCGACCCCAGAGGGCCAGCAGCGGCACGTCGATCCTGCGACCCTGGTCAGCCGCGTCATGCTCCAGGTCGATACCCGCGGCTGCACGGTAGTCTTCGCAGATCGCGTGCCGGGTCCGCGGATCGCGGTAGCAGCGCCGATACTCGGCGAGCACGGCGGGATCGACCGCGTTCGCAACCTTGACCTGTCCCGCAAGGTGGCGGTCCAGGAAATAGTCCGGATCCGCCGCGATCATGCGCTCGGGCAGGTCGTAGGGCTGGATCAGGAAGAACCACCAGAAATAGCGGGTCGCGAAGGCCTGGTTGGTCCGCGCGTACATGTATGCCGTCGGCGCGATGTCCACCACCACGAGTTTCTCCACCCGCGTCGGGTGATCCAGCGCCAGCCGATGTGCAACCCGGCCACCCCGGTCGTGGCCCACCACCCTGAACCGCTCGAACCCGAGCCTCTGCATCACGCGCAGCGGGTCCAGCGCCATCGCCCGCTTCGAGTAATTCACGTGCGCCGCCCCACCCTCGGGCTTGTCGCTGTCCCCGTAGCCCCTCAGGTCGGTAGCCACGACGGTGAAGCGCCGTGCCAGCAGCGGGGCCACCTTGTGCCACGTCAGATGGGTCTGGGGGTGACCATGCAACAGCAGCAGCGGCGGCCCACGGCCACCCACGGCGGTCCGGATCGAGATGCCCGCCGCGTCGACGTCGTACCACTCGAAGCCCGGCAGGATCCCCGGGTGGCCGGCTACCCGGTTCAAGCGGGATCGCCGTCAGCCAGCCAGGGGTGGTCAGCGAAATGGGCGGACTCGAACCGGCGGATCTCCGCCGCGCGCGACAGCGTGTCGCCGATCCGGTCGAGGCCGCTGATCAGCATGCGCTTGCGATCCGGCTCGATCGGGAAGCTGAGCCGCCCCGCCGCGTGTTCGATGGTCTGGTTGACGAGGTCGATCGTGAGATCCTGCGGCGTCGCGCCGATGGCCGCGATGAGCGGCGCGAGCGCGGCGTGCTCGAGGGCGATCAGCAGCAGGCCGTTGTTGGCCGCGTTGTCGGCGAATATGCCACCGAAGCTGGTGCCGATCACCGCGCGGACGCCGAACTGCTGGAGGCCCCACACCGCGTGCTCGCGCGACGAGCCACAGCCGAAGTTGGGGCCCGTGACGAGTATCGACGCGCCCCGGCACTCCGGGCGGTTGAGGATGAACTCCGGCCGCGGCCGCCGCCCGGTGTCGAAACGCAGGTCGTGGAACAGCCCGTCGGCGAGCCCCTTGCGGTCGATGCCCTTGAGAAACACCTTCGGCATGATCACGTCGGTGTCGATGTTGGCGGCCGGCATTGCCACCGCAAGACCTGTGACCTTCACGAACGGGTTCACGGTGCACCCTCCGCCTGGAACTCGCGGACGTCGGCCAGTCGGCCCGCGACCGCCGCAGCAGCGACCATCGCGGGGCTCATGAGGTGAGTCCGGCCGCCGCTAC
>JBIIDW010000182.1:0-5219 GCA_044238215.1 Steroidobacteraceae bacterium | reverse complement strand
GCCGCAGGTCGGGTCGGCGAGCGCGCGCTGCTGCGCGGGCACGTCCACCGCACGGGAGCTGAAGGAGAAGCGGCTCACGGCGTGCCTCAGCCGCCGGCCACGGGCGGGATGAATACCACCGAGTCGCCGGCCGACAGCGGCTGCGACCAGTCGCCGAATTCGGCGTTGACCGCCACGCGCAGCGACTCCGGGCCGAGCGTGAACGGGTGGCGCTGGCGCAGCTCGTCATACAGCTCGCGCGGCGAGCGCGCGGCGGTGTCGATCGTCTCTTCGCTGCGGCCGGCCTGCTCGCGCAGCAGCGCGAAGTACTGCACGCGGATGCGACGCGGGGCGGCGGCGGTGCCGGGGGCGAGCTCTGACATGGCGGTCCAGTATTCGTCTGTGGAGTTGACGTTGTCGAGGGCGCGGGGCGAGGGCGGCGCGACCAGCGGTGCGCCGGCCTGGATCAGGAACTTGCGCGGGCAGTTGCGCCCGGTGGCGGCGAACGCCCGCAGCGCTGCGGCACTCGCCGGTTCCCAGATCGCGCACAGCGGCTCGGGCAGGCCGTCGTGCACGGAGCGGAACGCGGTGGCCACGGCAGAGGAGTCGCGCGCCTGGAGCAGCGCGCGCAGCGTGGGCGCGTCGAGCCAGGGCAGGTCGCAGGCGAGCACCAGCCAGGCGGCGTCGGGGCGGGCGGCCAGCGCCGAGAGGATGCCCGCCAGCGGGCCGGGCGGGCTGCCCTGCAGGTCGACGACCTGCGGGAAGCCGCGGCGCGTGGGCTCGTCGACCTGGTCGGCGCGCACCGACACGAAGGCGGCGTCGACCACCCGCGACAGCGTGTCGAAGGCCTGCGCCAGCTGGCTGCGGCCGTGGTACTCGAGCGCGGCCTTGTCGCGGCGCATGCGCGTGCTGCGCCCGCCGGCGAGCACGAGCCCCAGTACCGGCACGCTCATCGTCCTCCGCCCCGGGTCGAGCCACGCTGCCGGGCGCGCGGCGCGGGGCGACTGAAGTCGCGCTTGCCGCCGCGCTTGGCGACGAGCCGCACCTGCTCGATGACGATGTCGTGCGACAGTGCCTTGCACATGTCGTAGACGGTCAGCGCGGCCGCGGTCGCGCCGGTCAGCGCCTCCATCTCGACCCCGGTGCGGTGGTGCACGCGCACCGTGCAACGGATCACCACGATGCCGCCGCGCCGCGCGTCGATGTCGACGTCGATGTGATCGATCGGCAGAGGGTGGCAGAACGGGATCAGCTCGTGCGTGCGCTTGACCGCCTGCACGCCGGCGATGATCGCGGTGTCGAACACCGGGCCCTTCTTGGTGCGGTGGCCGCTGGCCGCGAGGGCGCGCGCGACGGCGCGCGGCAGCTTCAGGCGCGCTTCGGCCACGGCCTCGCGGTCGGTGGCCTCCTTGCCGCCGACGTCGACCATCGCCGGGCGGTTGCCGGCATCGAGGTGCGTGAGTCCGCTCGGGTTGACGAGTTTCACCCTGGTGGCCATGTCACCCGCCGATGAAGTACATCTCGACCTTGTCGCCGCCGCGGCGGCGCAGCTCGGCTCGCAGCTCGCTGTAGCGGTCCATCCGCTTCGACCAGATCGCGCGCAGGAGTTCCCCGAGTTCCTCGTCGCTGGCGCCCGCGCGCAGCGGCCCGCGCACGTCCGCACCCTGGGTGGCGAACAGGCAGGTGAA
Organism: Steroidobacteraceae bacterium; assembly: GCA_044238215.1. GTDB lineage: Bacteria > Pseudomonadota > Gammaproteobacteria > Steroidobacterales > Steroidobacteraceae > UBA964. The sequence goes on along the minus strand of JBIIDW010000182.1, from coordinate 3,552 downwards.
TATCGAGCCATCGGACGACAGCCGCGCGCGTGAGCAGTCGCCGCAGAACGGCTGGCTGACCGAGGAGATGAACCCCACCTCGCCGGTGCCGTCGGCGAAGGCGTGGCGCTCCGCCACCTCGCCGCGGTAGTGGCGATCGAGCGCCACGAGCGGCCAGCGGGCGTGCACGCGCGCGGCCAGCTCCGCGGACGGCACAACCAGGTCGGGCCTCCAGTCGTTGCGCGTGCCGACGTCCATGTATTCGATGAAGCGGACGATGACGCCGGTGCCGCGGAAGCGCTCGACCAGCTCGAGCGCGGTGTGGTCGTTGACCCCGCGCTGGATCACGGCGTTGACCTTGATCGGCGCGAGTCCGGCACGCAGCGCGGCCTCGATGCCCTCCAGCACCTGCTCGACGCCGCCGAACCCGCCGCTCATGCGGGCAAACACCTCGGGGTCGAGGCTGTCGAGGCTGATCGTGACCCGCGAAAGCCCGGCGGCGCGCAGCTCGGTCGCGTGCTTGGCCAGCAGCACGCCGTTGGTCGTCAGCGCCACGTCCTCGATGCCGGGGATCGTGGTCAGGTCGCCGATCAGGTCCGGCAGGTTCGGCCGCAGCAGCGGCTCACCGCCGGTGATGCGCAGCTTGCGCACCCCGAGCGGCACGGCCACGCGCACCAGCCGCACGATCTCCTCGAACGACAGCCGCTCGGCGGATTTCAGGAAGCGGTAGCCGTCGTGGAAGGTCTCCTTCGGCATGCAGTACGGGCAGCGGAAGTTGCAGCGGTCCATGACCGAGATCCGCAGGTCGCGCAGGGGCCGGCCCAGGCCGTCGCGACTCTCGCGGCGGCGCGGGACCAGGGGCACGAGCGTGGCGCCGGGATCCTGCATCCGGCTCACCAGCCGTAGAAGCGGGCGATGAAGCCCTTGGGGTAGGTGTTGGGCCCGGGCGGCAGTTCGACGAAGCCCTGGGTGCCGCGCAGCGAGGTGAAGTCGCCCGAGCCGTTGGTCTGGCGCGGCTCGGCCCAGCTGCGTCCCCATTCGTCCTGGGTCAGGCGCACCGGGATGAAGGAGGCAAGGGCCCCCTTGACCTCGACCGGGGCGGCGAGCGCGAGTTTCTCCGGCGCGTCGGCCGGCTGCCGGCCCATGGCCGCGTCGAGCGAGGGCGCGACGTAGCGGGCGAGGCAGACCAGCGTCGATACGGGGTTGCCCGGCAGGCCGAACACCGCCGTGCCGTTCGGGCCGATGCCGAACCACATCGGCTTGCCCGGCTTCTGCGCGATGCGGTGGAACACCTCGCGCACGCCGAGCGCGGCCAGCGCGCGCGGCACGAGGTCGAGCCGCCCCATCGACACGCCGCCCGACAGGATCACCACGTCGTGCGTGTCGAGGTGCACGCGCAGGCGCTGGGTCAGCGACTCGAGGTCGTCGGGCAGGTGGTCGTCGGCCACGCGCAGGAACCCGCGCTGGCGCAGCGCGGCGACCACGCCATAGGCGTTGGACCGGCGCACCTGGTGGTCGAGCAGCGGCTCGCCGGGCTCGACGAGTTCGTTGCCGGTCGACACCACGACGATCGTCGGCTGCGCGGCGACGCGGATGCGCGCCATGCCGGCGCTGGCGGCGATCGCGATTTCCGGCGCGCGCAGGCGGGCCCCGCTCTCCAGCAGCAGTTCGCCCTGGCGGGAGTCGGAGCCCCGCCGGTGGATGTTCTGCCAGGGTTCGGCGCGCGAGCCGGCGGGCAGGTGGGCGAAATCATCGGCCAGGCTGACCTGCTCGTAAGGGATCACGGCGTCGCAGCCGGTGGGCAGCATCGCGCCGGTCATGATCTCGATGCAGTGCTGGCCATTGGCCAGCGTCAGCGGCGGATCGCCGGCGGGCTGCATGGCCTGCACCCGCAGGCGCGTCAGGCCGGCGCGGACAGCGGCGCTGTCGAGCGCGATGCCGTCCATGGCGACGCGATCGAACGGCGGCTGGTCACGCTCGCCGTAGACGTTCTCCCGCAGCACCGCCCCGGCGCACTGCACCAGGGGCAGCGACTCGATGGGCAGGCAGGCGAGGTGGCGTCCGATCAGGGCGTCGGCTTCGGCGGGGGAGATCATGCCGGGAAGTGTATCCCGGCACGCCTGCCGCGAAACCCGCCCTGCGGGCGTTACTGCTTGGCCTTGGCGGCCTTTTCCCTGAAGACGCGGATCTGGGCGTTCAGGCGGTCGGCCACGGTCTGGACTTCCTCGCCCGCGGCGTTGAGCTTCTGGTCCCTGATCTTCGCGCGCTCGGCCTTCTGCTCGTCGGAGAGCTCCGGCGCGGCGGCGAGCGCGGCGTTATGCTCGTCCTCGAGGCACTTCTGGTATTCGCCGACCGCCGCGTCGAAGGCCTTGACGGCCTGCTGCGCGGCTCGCATCTCGTCGAGCGTGGCGACGCTGCCGTCGGGAATCTTGTCGGGCGCCTTCGGGTAGGTGCAGGCGGCATAGGCAGGGCCGACCGAGAGGGCGGCGACGACGGCAACGGACAGGAAACGCTTCATGACGGATGCCCCCCGGGCGGCTCGTGGAAGATCGGAACCCAATACGGGACCTATATTAGGGCGGTCCGGCGTAACCGGCTACCGGCCGCTGGCCTGGCCGCGAGCCGGATGGCTGGTGGTGCTCGCGCTGGCTGCCATGGCGACCCCCGCAGCGGCCGTCGAGCGGGTGTTTCACCGCACCGGCACCGACAATCCCTCGACGGTCGACCCGCACCAGATTTCTTTCCCCGGGGAGCAGCTGGTCATCCTCGACCTGTTCACCGGGCTGACCACGCCCGACATGCAGAACCGCCCGCAGCCCGGCTGCGCCGAATCCTGGACCGTCAGCGCCGACCGGCGTACCTGGCTGTTCCGGCTGCGCGCCGGCCTGCAGTGGTCCGACGGCGTGCCACTCACCGCCGAGGACTTCGTCTGGTCGTTCCGCCGGGCGCTCGATCCGGCGACCGCGTTCCCGTTCGCGTCCCGGCTCTACCCGATCCGCAACGCGCGTGCCGTGGCGACGGGAGCGCTGCCCCCGGCCCGGCTCGGCGTCAGCGCGCCGGATGCCCGCACCGTGCGCATCGAACTGGAGGATCCGGTGCCCTACCTGCTCGACGTGCTGTCAGGTGGCGTCGGCATGCCGGTACCGCGCCACGCCATCGAGCGCCACGGCCGCGCGTGGATCCGGCCGGAGAACTTCGTCGGCAACGGCCCGTTCGTGCTCGAGCGCTGGGTTCCGCAGGCCTACATCCGCATGCGGCGCAACCCCCGCTTCTGGGCGGCGTCGGCCGTGCGGCTCGACGCCGTGCACCACTACCCGGCCGACAACCCCGTGACGATGGTCCGGCGCTTCCAGTCCGGCGGGCTCGACCTCGTGATGGTCGTGCCGCCCGAGCGTGCCGACTGGGCCCGCCGCGAGTATGGCGGTGCGCTGCGGGAGTCGCGCGCGCTCGGCAACGAGGTGCTGGCCTTCAACACGCGCCGCGGCCCGACCGCCGATGCACGGGTGCGGCGGGCCCTGTCGATGGCGATCGACCGCGAGCAGATTGCGGCGCGCATCGTCGGCGACTCCGGGG
>JBIIDW010000181.1:0-5235 GCA_044238215.1 Steroidobacteraceae bacterium | reverse complement strand
GCCGCGGCGATCAGCACGCCGTCGAGGAAGTTGTGCAGGGCGTCCCCGGCCAGCACCAGCACGCCCGAGGCCTCGCGCCGATGGTGCTCGTGGGCGTCGTGGGTCTCGAAGGCCTCGGTGTGGCAGTGACGCCAGAGCAGGAACTTCTCCAGCACGAAGAACAGCGCGATGCCCGCCAGCAGCGCCACGCCGACCGAGTGCACGTTGAAGAAGCCGGCGCCGATCACGGCGTGCGGGACCAGCGCCAGCAGCGCGGCGCCCAGCAGCGCACCGGTGGCGAAGCTGACCATGTGCGGCAGCAGCCGGTCGCGCCGCGCCTCGGGCAGCAGCAGGAACAGGCCCGCGACCAGCACGCTGGCGACGCCGCCGAGGGCGGTGAAGAGCACGATCGCGGAGAGCGTCGACATAGCGTTATATTCTAACAGGCAGCGGGCCCGGATCCCGGGCTTTCGCGCCAGAGCAGGGCCGCCATGCGGCCGGTGCGTCCGTCGCGCCGGTGCGAGAAGAAGCGGTCCGCCGCGGTGGCGGTGCACCAGCCGCCGCCGGCGACGCTGCCGATGCCGAGCCGCCCGAGCCGCAGGCGCGCCAGTCCGGCGAGGTCGCACTGCCAGCGGCCGGCCGGGTTGGCGCTGAAGCAGGCCGCTGCCGCTGGGTCGCCCTGCCAGGCGCCGGAGAGCAGCGCCTCGCGCACCTCGGCGCCGACCTCGAAACGCGCGGCGCCGATCGCCGGGCCGATCCAGGCGCGCAGTTGCACCGGTGGGGTGCCGAGCGCCTCGACCGTGCGCTCCAGCACGCCGGCGGCCAGCCCGCGCCAGCCCGCATGGGCGGCGCCGAGGCGCGCGCCATCGGCGCTGCAGAACAGCACGGGCAGGCAGTCCGCCACCATGATGGCCAGCACGACGCCGGCGCGGCGCGTCACGGCCGCGTCGGCCACCGGCGGCCCTTCGGCAGCGGGATCCGCGGGCGGCGTCGCATCGGCGTCGTGCACCCGCGACCCGTGCACCTGCGAAAGCCAAAGTGGTTCGGCGGGCAGGTCGAGCGCGCAGCGCAGCAGGCGCCGGTTGCGGGCAACCGACTGCGGATCGTCACCGACGTGCAGCGCGAGGTTGAAGTCGTCGCAGGGCGGTGCGCTGCAGCCGCCGCTGCGCAGCGAGAAGGCGGCCCGCACACCGGCGGGCGCCGCCCAATCCGGGGCCAGCAGCCCCGGGAGCGGCGACCCGACGGCGCCGTCGGCGCGCTCAGGCACCGGCGGACTCCTGCCCGAGCACATCGAGCAGCGCGCGGAAATCCTCGGGCAACGGCGCCTCGAACTCGAGGTGGCGCCCGGTCGCCGGATGCTCGAGTCCGAGGCGTGCGGCGTGCAGCGCCTGCCGGCGGAACGCCGCCAGCGCCGCCTGCACGGCCGGCGTGGCACCCGCCGGCACGCGGCGGCGCCCGCCGTACAGCGGATCGCCGACGATGGGATGGCCCGCGTGCGCGAGGTGCACGCGGATCTGGTGGGTGCGCCCCGTCTCGAGGCGCACGCGCGCCAGCGTGTGGGCCCGGAACCGCCGCTCGATCCGGAAATGGGTGACCGCCTCGCGTCCATCGGTGCGCACTGCCATGCGGGTGCGCTGGCTGCGATGCCGGCCGATCGGCTCGTCGATCGTGCCGCCGCCGGTCATGACGCCCGCGCAGAGCGCGAGGTACTCGCGCTCGATCTCACGCGCGGCGAGCGCGCGCACCAGCGCGGCGTGCGCCACCGGCGTGCGCGCCACCACGAGCAGCCCGCTGGTGTCCTTGTCGAGCCGGTGCACGATGCCGGCGCGTGGCACGCGCGCCAGCGCCGGCTCGTACAGCAGCAGCGCGTTCTGCAGCGTTCGATCCGGGTTGCCCGCGCCCGGATGCACCACGAGCCCCGCGGGCTTGTCGATCACGAGCAGCGCGGCATCGCGGTGCACGACGCGCCAGGGCACGGCGGACTCGCCGGGCGCGACCCGCGAGTCGGGCTCGAACGACGGCTCCACCCTGACCTGCTCGCCGCCCAGCAGCAGGCTGCGACGACGCGGCAGCTGCCCGTCGAGCGTGACCCTCCCCTGGTCGATCCAGCCCTGCAGCCGGGATCGCGAGTACTGCGGCAGCAGCCGCGCGAGCGCCAGGTCGAGCCGCTGGCCGGCGCAATCCGGCGGCACGGTCAGCCGGTGGCCGCCGGCGGGCAGGTCGGAATCAGGGTCCGGGAACTCTCGGGGCAAGCGAATGACCAAGGGTGGGCGGGCAGTTGGCTATAATGCCGCGCCCCTGTGCCAGGATTCCAACCCGCCGCATGATCGCCCAGCGCATCGAAGCCCACTCCCCGCGGCGCGGCCCGGCGGCACTCGCCCTGCTCGCGATCCTGCTGGCCGCACTCACCGCCCTGCCAGGCTGTCGCACGAACCGCGAGGCCGATGCACTCAAGAGCGGCCCCGAACTCGTCTACGAGCGCGCACGCAAGAGCCTCGACGACCAGGACTTCGACACGGCCATCCGCGTGTACGAGGCGCTGGTCGCCCGCTTCCCGTTCGCCCCGGAGGCGCGCCAGGCGCGCCTCGACCTGATCTATGCGTACTACCGGGGGCGCGAGAGCGAGTCGGCGCTGGACGCCGCCGACACCTTCATCCGCGAGAATCCCACCCACCCCCGCGTCGACTACGCCTGGTACATCAAGGGCATGGTCGACTTCGAGCGCACGCCCAACGCGCTGGAACGGTTCTTCAAGGTCGACCTCGACGAGCGCCCGCCGCAGACGGCGCTGAAGTCCTTCAACGCGTTCCGCAAGGTCGTCGAGGAGTACCCGAAGAGCGAGTACGCGCACGACGCGCGCCGCCGGATGCTGCACCTGCGCAACCGCCTCGCCGACTACCACCTGTACGTCGCGCGCTACTACGTGAAGCGCGGCGCCTGGGTCGCGGCCGCCCAGCGCTCCAAGGAAGCCATCGAGCAGTTCGACGGCGCCCCGGCGGTGCGCGAGGCGCTCGAGATCATGATCGAGAGCTACGAGCGGCTCGGCATGAAGGAACTCGCCGACCAGGCACGCAAGGTCTACGTGGCCAACTACGGCGGCGACCCGCAGAAGGTCGTGCCGGTCAGGCGCACGTGGTGGAAGCCCTGGGCCTGAGCCGGCCCGCGGCGCGCGGCGCGCGCCGCCGCAGCGCGTTCTAGCGCCGGTAGCCGTTGGTGATTGGATAGCGCCAGTCGCGGCCGAAGGCGCGACGGCTGACCCGCACGCCCGGCGGCGCCTGCCGCCGCTTGTACTCGTTGCGCTTCACGAGGTCGAGCACCCGGCCCACCGTGACGCGGTCGAACCCGCGTGCGACGATCTCGTCGACCGACAGGTCCTCCTCGATGAAGGCCTCGAGGATGGGATCCAGGACCTCGTACTCGGGCAGCGAATCGCTGTCCTTCTGGTCCGGCCGCAGCTCGGCCGAGGGCGGACGGTCGATCACGCGCTGCGGAATAGCGCTGCCCTGGGCGTTGCGCCACGCGGCGAGCCGGTACACCAGCATCTTGCTGCAGTCCTTGATCGGCGCGAAGCCGCCGGCCATGTCGCCGTACAGCGTGGCGTAGCCCACCGCCATCTCGCTCTTGTTGCCGGTGGTCAGCAGCATCCGGCCCGTCTTGTTGGAGATGCCCATCAGCAGCAGCATGCGGCAGCGCGACTGGATGTTCTCCTCGGTCGTGTCCGGGTCCCTGCCCTCGAACTCCGGCGCGAGCGCGGCCAGCGTCGCGGCGAACATGCCCTCGATCGGAATCACGCTGTAGCGCACGCCGAGCAGGGCCGCCTGCCCCGCAGCGTCGTCGAGGCTGATGTCGGCGGTGTAGCGCGAGGGCATCATCACCGCGTGCACCCGCCCGGCGCCGAGCGCGTCGACGGCGATCGCCAGCGTCAGCGCCGAGTCGACGCCGCCGGAAAGGCCCATGACGACGCCGGGGAAGCGGTGCTTGCCGACGTAGTCGCGCACGCCGAGCACCAGTGCGCGATAGACGCTCTCCTCGTCGGCGGGTGCCGGTGCGAGGGTGCCGGGCACCGCGCGGACCGGCGCACCGGGCGCGTCGCGCACGAACTCCACGAGTTCGAGCGCTTCCTCGAAGGCCGGTGCGCAGGCCACCACCTGGCCCCGGGCGTCCATCACGAACGACTGGCCGTCGAAGACGAGCTCGTCCTGCCCACCGACCAGGTTGACGTAGGCCACCGGCAGCCCGACGTCCTCGACGCGCCGGCGCACCACGGCCTCGCGGTCCGCCTGCTTGCGCCGCTCGAAGGGCGATGCGTTGACGACCAGCAGCAGTTCGGCGCCCTGCGAACGTGCGAGCTGCGCGGGCTCGGGTTCCCAGACGTCCTCGCAGATCAGCAGGCCGATGCGGAAGCCACGGAAGTCGACCACCGTCGGCTGCGTGCCGGCCTCGAAGTAGCGCTTTTCGTCGAAGACGCGATAGTTGGGCAGGCAGGCCTTGCGGTGCCGGGCCTGCTCCACCCCGTCCTCGAGCAGCGCGGCGGCGTTGAAGATCAGGCGGCCGCTGTATTCCGGAAACCCGACGAGCAGGCCGATGCCCGAGGCCTGCTCGCGCAGGCGCGCGAGCGCGGCGTCGACCTGGTGACGGAACCCGCGATGGAACAGCAGGTCCTCGGGCGGATATCCGCTGAGCGCCAGCTCCGGGAACGCGACCAGGTCAGCCCCCGCCTCGCGGGCGCGCGCTGCGAGTGCCGTGACGCGCTCGGCATTGCCGGCGATGTCGCCGACGAGGAAGTTCGCCTGGGCGAGGGCGATGCGGAGCCGAGCAGGCGCGACGTCAGCCACGAGGAAAGAGCCCCGGACCCGAGCGCCGCGCCGCGACTCAGCGCCGCGCGCGGCGCGGCGCGGCCTTGGCCCGCGCCTTGAGTCGCGCCGCTGCCCTGGCCTTGGCCTTGGGAGCGGCCTTGCGCGCGACCTTGGGTCGGACCGCCGCCTTCGGCTTGGCCTTCGCCTTCGCCTTTGCCTTCGGCTTCGGCTTGACGGCGATCTCGAGCACGGCGCGCTTCGCGGCCCTGGCGCGGCGGCGCCGCAGCAGGTCACTCATCGCGCCGCCGAGCTCGGCCGGCGACTTCACGGTGCGCACGCCCGCGGCCTCGAGCGCGCGGTACTTGTCGGCCGCCGTGCCCTTGCCGCCGGCGATGACCGCGCCCGCGTGGCCCATGCGCTTGCCCGGCGGCGCGGTGACGCCCGCGATGTAGGCGACCAC
>JBIIDW010000180.1:0-5253 GCA_044238215.1 Steroidobacteraceae bacterium | reverse complement strand
GCGGCGATAACTCCGAGCGGCTGATGGAGCGGCGCGCGCGCGCGACGCCCCTCGGTCGTTGTGTGACCGCGGATGACGTTGCCTCGTCGGTCCTGAGCCTGATCCTGCACAACCCGTTCGTGAACGGGGAGATCCTCGTGATCGACGGTGGGTACACCGCGACCACCTGACCCCGTACCGGAGGATCGTCGATGCTGCCCAACGTCGTCCGGGTGCCCCCCGAATTCGCCGCCCGCTACCGGGCTCGGGGCTACTGGGAGGACCAGCCCCTCGCCACCCGGTTCCGCGAGACATTCCGGCGCCATGGCCCACGGATCGCCGTGCAGGACGGTGAGCGCTCGTTCACCTACGCCGACCTCGACCAGGCCTCCGACGCGCTCGCGCTGAATCTGCTCGAGCTCGGCCTGCAGCCGCTCGACCGCGTGGTCGTGCAGCTCCCGAACACGGCCGAGTTCGTGATCCTGTACTTCGCCCTGCAGAAGATCGGCGTCATTCCGGTCCTCGCACTGCCCGCGCATCGCTTCCTCGAGATCAACCAGTTCGTCGGCATCTCGGGTGCGGTCGCCTGCGTGACGCTCGACCGTGCGAAGGACGTGGACTTCCGCGAGATGGTCCGGCGGATCCGCAAATCCCACACGCACCTGAGGCACCACATCGTCCTCGGCGAGGCGCTGGAAGACGGCGTGGATTTGCGGACGCTACTTGCGCGCCCGCCATCTCTCGCTCCGGCGCGGCTGTCCGGCATCCCGATCGATCCCGACGACCCGGCGGTGTTCCTGCTCTCCGGGGGCACGACCGGCATTCCGAAGCTCATTCCCCGAACGCACAACGACTATCTCTACAACTCGCGCATGGCCGCCTCCGTGTGCGCCATCGAGCCCGACAGCGCGCTCCTGCTCGTGCTGCCCATCGCGCACAACCTGCCGCTGGCCTGCCCGGGCCTGCAGGGCTTCCTGATGGCCGGTGCGCGTGTCGTCATGTCGCGTGAAACCAATCCCTCCGCCGTGTTTGCCCTCGTCGAGAAGCACAGGATCACGCACATCCATCTGGTCCCGGCGCTGCTGATCCGCTGGCTGCACTCGCCCGAACTCGACCGCCACGACCTGCGCTCGCTGCGGATCCTCCAGAGCGGTGGCCAACGCCTGCAGCCGGAGACCCGCGCGCTCGCGCGCCAGCGGTTGCCGCAGGCCTTCGTCCAGGAAAACTTCGGCATGGCGGAGGGCGTGCTGATGTTCGTTCGTCTCGACGACCCGCCCGAGGTTCGCAACGAGACGGTCGGCCGTCCGATCTGCCCCGACGACGAGATCCGCATCGTCGACGACGACGACGTCGAGGTGCCGGTGGGCGAGGTGGGCGAGTTCTGCTGCCGCGGTCCCTACACCCTGCGGGGCTATTACAACGCCGCCGAGCACAACGCCCGTGCCTTCACGCCCGACGGGTTCTATCGCTCCGGCGACCTGATGCGGAAGCTCCCCAACGGCAACTACGTCGTGGAGGGCCGCAAGAAGGACCTGATCAACCGGGGCGGCGAGAAGATCAGCGCCGAGGAGGTCGAGAACCTGATCCTCGCGCATCCCGCCGTGCAGAACGTCGCCTGCGTGCCCGTGCCGGACGCCGATCTGGGCGAACGCATGTGTGCCTGCCTCGTGCTGAAGCCCGACGCCCGGCTCACGCTCGACGAGTTGTGCCGCTTTCTGCTCGCCCACGACATCTCGAAGATGAAGCTGCCCGAGCGCCTCATGCTGCTCGACGACTTCCCACTCTCCGGGTTCGGCAAGGTATCGAAGAAGGCGCTGGCCGAGCGTGCCGCCCGGATGTTCCCGGCTGTGTCACGTGCTGAGGCCTCCTGATGCGCATCATCGATCTGCACTGCTACCCCAATACCCAGCCCTGGATCGACTGCCAGGGACCCTACGTCGAGGCGCTCCAGGCCTACTGGAAGCGCGAATGGAAGGCGAAGGCCGAGGACGAGGTGGCCACGGAATTTCGCGACCACGGCATCGAGGCCTGCCTGGTCGCCCTCGATCTCTCGACGACGGTCAATACGCCGCCCTGCAGCAACGACTACGTCGCCGGCATGCGCGACCGTCACGTCAGCATCATCGCTGCCTGGGGCGCGGTCGAGCCCGGCCATGGCGCCGCCGCAATCGCCGAGGCCCGTCACGCGGTGCGTGACCTCGGGATGATCGGCCTGCATTTCCACCCCATCATGCAGCACTTCTCGGTGGACGACCGGCGCCATTACCCGCTCTTCGAGGAGCTCGCGGGCCTCGGTGCGGCGGTGATGATCGACGTCGGCATGACCGGCATGGGCGCGGGCATGCCGGGCGGCATGGGCGCGAAGACGCGTCACGCCCATCCCGCGTCGATCGACGCGCTGGCCGCCGACTTCCCCACGCTCAAGATCATCATGGCTCACCCCGGCTATCCGTGGATCGACGAGACCACCGCAGTGGCGCTGCACAAGGGCAACGTCTACTGGGAGATGTCGGGCTGGGGCCCGAAATACCTGCCGCCGCAGCTGGTCCGTGACATGCGCTCACGCCTGCAGGACAAGATGATGTTCGGCAGCGACTATCCGAGCATCCCCTATCCGCGGCTGCTTTCAGACTGGCACTCGCTCGATCTGCCGCCCGCGTTCCTCGAGAAGTTCTTCCACGGCAATGCCGAACGCATCCTCGGTCTGTAGCATCCGGCACGGCGTGCCGCAGAGGGCCCATGCCTGAAGCGCTGATCTGCGACTACGCCCGCACGCCGATTGGCCGCTTCGGCGGCGCGCTGTCGTCCGTCCGGACGGACGACCTCGCCGCTGCGCCGCTGCGCGCGCTCATCGGGCGTAACCCCGCGGTGGACTGGGGCGCCGTGGACGACGTGATCCTCGGCTGCGTCAACCAGGCGGGCGAGGACAACCGCAACGTCGCGCGCATGGCCGCGCTGCTCGCGGGCCTTCCGGTCACCGCGACGGGCGTCACGCTGAATCGCCTCTGCGGCTCGGGCCTCGATGCGGTCGCCGTTGCGGCGCGCGCCATACGCCTTGGTGAGGCGGAAATCGTGCTTGCCGGCGGCGTCGAGAGCATGAGTCGTGCGCCCTACGTAGTCTCCAAGGCAACGACCGCGTTCTCGCGTGACGTGGCGATGCACGACACGACGATCGGCTGGCGCTTCGTCAATCCCGAGATGGCGCGTCGTCACGGCGTGGAATCGATGCCCGAGACGGCCGAGAACGTGGCCGAGGCCTTCGCGGTGTCGCGCCGCGACCAGGACGCCTTCGCCCTGCGCAGCCAGCAGCGTGCGCTCGCGGCACAGCGGGCGGGCCTGTTCGATCTCGAGATCGTTCCCGTGGAGGTGCCCGGCCGGAAAGGCCAGGTGACCCGGGTCGATCGCGACGAGCACCCGCGCGAAACCGACCTCGCGGCGCTCGCACGCCTGCCTGCGCCCTTCCGCGACCGTGGCACCGTGACGGCCGGCAACGCGGCCGGCATCAACGATGGCGCCGCAGCACTGCTGCTCGCGAGCGAAGCGGCAGCCCGGCGCTATGGGCTGCGGCCGATCGCGCGGGTGATCGGATCCGCGGTGGCCGGCGTCGAGCCGCGCCTGATGGGGATCGGACCCGTACCTGCCACGCGCCGCCTGCTCGCTCGCCTCGGCATGCCTATCCAAGGGTTCGACCTGATCGAGCTGAACGAAGCCTTCGCCGCACAAGGCCTCGCGGTGCTGCGCGAGCTCGGGCTTCCCGATGATGCGGCGCACGTGAATCCGCAGGGCGGGGCGATCGCGCTCGGGCACCCGCTCGGCGCCACCGGCGCACGGCTTGCGGGCACCGCGGCCCTGCAGCTGCAGCGCCATAAGGCGCGACTGGCGCTGTGCACGATGTGCATCGGCGTGGGGCAGGGCATTTCGCTCGCCCTGGAGAGCGTGTGAGCAGCCCGCTCGTCACGCTGGAATCCGCGGCCGGTGTCGGGGTCATCCGCATCAGTCATCCGCCCGTGAACGCCTTTGCGCAGCCCGTGCGCGCGGCGCTGCTCGAGGCGATCGAGCGTGCCGGGGCCGACCCTGCCATCACGGCCGTCGTCGTCACCGGCGCAGCCGGGGTTTTCGTCGCGGGCGCCGACATCCGCGAGTTCGACGCCCCGCCACGCGCTCCTGTGCTGGTCGACGTGCTCGCGCGGCTCGAGGCGCTCGACAAGCCGGTGGTGGCATGGATCGACGGTTATGCCCTCGGCGGCGGTCTCGAGCTTGCGATGGCCTGTCACCATCGCATCGCCAGTCCGCGCGCGCGCCTCGGCCTGCCCGAGGTCCGCCTCGGCCTGCTGCCCGGCGCCGGAGGCACCCAGCGCCTGCCGCGCCTCGTGGGTCCGGAGCTCGCGCTCGACCTGATGCTTTCGGGTCGGTCGCTGGAGGCCGGGCGAGCGCTCGAGGTGGGCCTCGTGGACGAGATCCTGTCGCCTGCCACCGAAGGAATTCCGGAGGCCGTGCGCCAGCGCGCGGCGCAGCTGGCCGGGAGCGGCGCGCCGCCGCGGCGCACCGGTGCGCTGCCGCGTCCCGCTGCACTCGGCGCGACGGAAGAACAGGCGTTGCTGAAGCGTCACGCAGACATGCTGCTCGGCATTTCCTCCGGCCCGAAGCTCGTCGAGTGCCTGCGCGTCGCCGCCACGCGTTCCTTCGACGACGGCGTGGCCTTCGCGCGCGCGGCATTCGAGGAATGCCGCGAGTCGCGCGGATCGCGAGCCCTGCGCCACCTGTTCTTCGCCGAGCGCGCGGCTGCTCACGTCGAGGCGCGGCCGCGCCGACTGGCCCGGATCGGCCTGTTGGGCTCCGGGTCGCTTGCGGCGTCGCTCGCGGTCGAACTGCAGGCGGCCGGCCTGGAAACCTTGCGGCTAGAGCCTGCGGACCCTCGTGCCCGCGGCGTCGACGTGCTCGTCGAGGCCCTGGAAGCGGATGCGGGCGAGATCGCGACGGCGTTCGCCGCACTGCAGGCGACCCTGCCGTCGCAGGCCGTGCTCGCCCTGACGGCGCCGCGGCTCCGGCCCGATAGGCTCGCGATCGACCTAGGTCGGCAGGAATCGGTCGTCGGCTTCCTGCCGATCGGTCCAGCGGGGGGCGAGGGCGCAGCGGAGATCGCCGCCGTGGATAAGACCGCGCGCGACGCCGTGGCGACCGTCGTAGCGCTCGCGCGCCGGCTCGGCCGGCAGCCCGTGCAGGTTGCCGGCGCTACGGGCATCGCAGCGGCGCGCCTGCAGGCCGCGCTGCCCG
>JBIIDW010000179.1:0-5277 GCA_044238215.1 Steroidobacteraceae bacterium | reverse complement strand
CGCGCGCGCGGTGCGCCGCTCGGCCCGCTGCACGGCGTGCCGCTGGCGCACAAGGACATGTTCGACGTCGCCGGCTCCGCGCTGCGCTACGGTTCGCGCGTGGCGGGCCTGCGCCGGGCCGACGCCAGCGCGACGGTGATCCGGCGCCTCGAGTCGGCGGGCGCGCTCCGCATCGGCGCGCTGAACATGGCGGAGTTCGCGCTGGGTCCCACCGGCCACAACGCGGCCTGGGGCGACGTCCGCAATGCCATCGACCCGGCATACATGGCCGGGGGTTCGTCGAGCGGCTCCGGGGCCGCGGTCGCGGCCTTTGCGGCCTTCGGCAGCCTGGGTTCCGACACCGGCGGATCCGTGCGCATCCCCGCCGCGGCCAACGGCATCGTCGGCCTCAAGCCGACCTACGGACGCGTGCCGCGCACCGGCAGCATGCGCCTCGCGCCGTCGATCGACGTCATCGGGCCGCTGGCGCGCTCGGTGCGCGACTGCGCGCGGCTGCTGGCGGTGATCGCGGGTCACGACCCGGGCGATCCGCAGTGTTCGCGTCGACCCGTGGACGACTACGAGGCCGAGGTCGGGCGCGGCGTCGCCGGGCTGCGCGTCGGTATCCCGCGCAGCCACTTCCTCGACGTGGCGACCGACGACGTGCGCGCGGCGATGCGGGCAAGCCTCGCGGGCCTCGAGGCCCAGGGCGCGACGCTCGTCGAAGTCGACGTGCCGGACGCGGGTCCGCTGTCCGAACTCAGCCGGGCGATCGTGTACTCGGAGGCCACGGCGCTGCACGCGGGCTGGCTGCGGGAGCGGGGCGACGCCTACACGCCGCAGGTGCGGGTCCGCGCCAGCACCGGCGCGGGGATTCCCTCGACCGTCTACCTCGAGGCCCTGATGCTCCGCGTGCCGCTGCTCGAGCGCTTCGTCGCGACGGTATTCGCCGCCTGCGACGTGCTGCACACGCCGACGCTGCCGATCCCGGTGCCGCGGCTCGCCGAGGTCGACGCCGGCGCCGGCGAGTCGTTGTGGACCGTGCTGTCGCGGCTCGTGCACTGCACGGCGCCGTGCAATTTCCTCGGCCTGCCTGCGCTGTCGGTGCCCGCCGCGCCCGACCGCAACGGCATGCCCACCTCGGTGCAGCTGGTCGGACGGCCGTTCGCCGAGGGGGTGCTGCTGCGGGTCGCTGCAGCCCACGAGCGCGCGGCGTGGCCCGGAGGAACGAAGCGATGATCAGGCTCGCCGAGAGAAGCGCTGCCGCGCGGGGCGACGCCCTGCTGATCGGCCACCTGCTGCGCACGCCGCTGGCCACGGCGCCCGACCAGCAGATCGTCTACCGCGACGAGCGGCGTTTCACCTACCGCGAGTTCGCCGCGCGCGTCGCACGCCTGGCCGCCGGCCTGCACGGCCTCGGCGTGCGCCCCGGCACCACCGTGGCGGTGCTCGACTGGGACAGCCATCGCTACCTCGAGGCCTACTTCGCGGTGCCGATGATGGGCGCGGTGCTGCAGACCGTGAACGTCCGCCTCTCGCCCGACCAGGTGGCCTACACGCTGGACCACGCCGGCGCCGAGGTGGCGCTGGTGCACGAGGATTTCGCGCCGCTGCTCGCGGCGATCCGCCCGCGGCTGCCGCGACTGCGCGAGGTGGTCGCGCTGCGCGACGGCGCCGGCCCCTGCGGGTACGAGTCGATGCTCGCGGCGGCGCCGGATGGGTACGCCTTCGAGGATTTCGACGAGAACGCCGTCGCCACCACGTTCTACACTACCGGCACGACCGGGCTGCCGAAGGCGGTGTGCTTCACGCACCGGCAGATCGTGGTGCACACCCTGGCGGTGCAGGGCGCGCTGGCCTCTGGCCAGTTCGGCCAGAGCCTGCGGCACGGCGACGTCTACATGCCGCTGACGCCGATGTTCCACGTGCACGCCTGGGGCGTGCCCTACGCCGCCACGCTGCTCGGCATCCGGCAGGTGTATCCAGGCCGCTACGACCCGTCGATGCTGCTGCGGCTGCGCGCCGCCGAGGGCGTGACCTACTCGCACTGCGTGCCGACGATCCTGCAGATGCTGCTGGACGCCGCCGACGCGGCGGGCGCCGACCTCGCCGGCTGGAAGATCAACATCGGCGGCTCCGCGCTGGGCGAGGCGCTGGCGCGCCGCGCGCTGGAGCGCGGCATCGACGTGTTCGCGGCCTACGGCATGTCCGAGACCTGTCCCTACCTGACCGCGACGCGCGTCACCGCGACGGTGCGTGCGCGCGGGCCCGAGGCGGAACTGACCACCCGCTGCCGCGCCGGGCATCCGGCGCCGCTCGTCGACCTGCGCATCGTCGACCAGGACATGAACGACGTGGCGCACGACGGCGTGGCCACGGGCGAGGTCGTGGTCCGCGCGCCCTGGCTCGCCACGGCCTACGCGGGCGATCCCGCGGCCTCCGAGGCCCTGTGGCGGGGCGGATGGCTGCACACCGGCGACATCGCCAGCATCGACGCCGACGGCTACGTGCGCATCCGCGACCGCCTGAAGGACGTCATCAAGACGGGTGGCGAGTGGCTGTCGTCGCTGCAGCTCGAGGACATCATCGCGCGCCATCCGGCCGTGGCCGAGGTGGCGGTGATCGGCCTGCCCGACCCGCGCTGGGGCGAACGGCCGGTGGCGCTCGTCGTGCCCAGGGCCGGCGCCGCGGAGGCGCTGACGGTCGCGTCGGTGCGCGCGCACATGCTGCCGTGGGTGGAGCGCGGCGAGATCCCGCGCTACGCGCTGCTCGAGCGGGTCGAGGTGGTGGACGCGCTGGCCCGCACCAGCGTCGGCAAGATCGACAAGAAGGCGATGCGAGCCGCGCGGCAGTAGCCGCTACCAGGCAATCGGCGTGCCGTCCCAGCGGGTGAAGCTGCCGGAGTCGGCCGGCCCGAGCTGGGCGATGAGCCGGCGCAGCGCCGACACGCTGTCGCGCACCTCGAGGGTGGCGTCGCGGCCGCCGAGCTCGGTCTTGACGTGCCCGGGGCACAGCGCCGCGGCCACGATGCCGCGGGGCGCCACCGACATCGCGACCATCGACACGCACTTGTTCAACGCCGCCTTGGACGAGGCGTAGGCGAACACGGCCTGCTTGCCCTCGGCGATCGAGCCCACCGTGCTCGACAGGAACACCATCTTCTTCTGCGCGCTGCGCTCGACGTGCTCGGCGAACGCCTCGGCGATCCGCACGGGCGCGAGCACGTTGACCTCGAGCACCCGCCGCCACGCGTCGTAGTCGAGGCTGCCGAAGAACTGCCGGTGCAGGTTCTCGCGGTTCGCACCGCGCGGGCCGATCTCGGCCGCGTTGTTGATCAGCACGTCGATCGGCGTCTCCGCGTACTTGCCGACCAGCCACTCGAGCTGCTGCGCGTGCGTGACGTCGAGCGGCTCGACCGCGACGGTGCCGCCGGAACGGCGCTTGACGTCGGCGAGCTCGGTGGCGCGGACCGGATCGCGTGCGCAGGCGACCACGTCCCAGCCCGCTTTGGAGTACTGGCGGACGAACTCCAGGCCGATGCCCCGGCTCGCCCCGGTGATGAGTACGGTAGGCATGGCGATAGGGTACGCACAATCACGGACCGGCGTCACGCGCGCGCGCCTCGCGCGACCGCGGCCGATTTGGCACCCTTGCAGGGTGACGACCCTCCCCGAATTTCCGCCGGCGCTCGCCGGCCACGCCCCGCACGTGCTCGCCTGCAGCGAGTTCGTGGCGGACGCCTTCCGCCGCGATCCCCTGCTGGTCGAGGACCTCATCCGCGACGGCGCGCTGGAGCACCTGCGCAGCGCCGGTGGGGCGCGCTGCTGGCCGGGCGGGGTGCGACCGGACGCGGGCGAGGCCGAGCCTCTGCTGCAGTCGTGGCTGCGGCGCTGGCGCCGCCGCGAGATGGTTCGCATCGCCTGGCGTGACCTGGCCGGGCTGGCTTCGCTGGAGGAGACGCTGGAGGACCTGACGGCCTTTGCCGACGACGCCGTGGCATTCGCGGCCGATTGCGCGTGGCGGTCGGTCACCGCCCGCTACGGCACGCCGCGCCAGCCGGACGGCAGCCCGATGCCGATGGTGGTCGTCGGCATGGGCAAGCTCGGGGGCCGTGAGCTCAACTTCTCGTCGGACATCGACCTGGTGTTCCTGTTCCCCGGCTACGGCGAGACCGAGCACGCGGCGCCCGTCAGCCACGACGAGTTCTTCCAGCGGCTCGGCCAGGCGCTGATCCGCCTGCTCGCGGCGAGCACCGTCGACGGCTTCGTGTTCCGCGTCGACATGCGGTTGCGCCCTTTCGGCGACTCCGGACCGCTTGCCTGCGGCTTCTCGGCGCTCGAGGACTACCTGGCCCAGCACGGCCGCGACTGGGAGCGCTACGCGTGGATCAAGGCCCGGCCCATGACCGCGCCCGAGGCCTACGCGGAGCTCTACGCCGACGCGGTGCGTCCCTTCGTCTATCGCCGCTATCTCGACTTCGGCGTGTTCGAGAGCCTGCGCGAGATGAAGCAGCTCATCGAGAAACAGGTCGTGCGCCGCGAGCTCGCGGACCACGTCAAGCTCGGGCCGGGCGGCATCCGCGAGATCGAGTTCGTCGTGCAGGCCTTTCAGCTCATCCGCGGGGGCCAGGACCGGCGTCTGCAGAATCCGCGCCTGCTCGAGGTGCTGCCGCTGCTGGCTCGCGGGCGGCTGCTGGGCGACCGCGCCGTCGAGGAACTCGAGGCCGCTTATCGCTACCTGAGGGTGCTCGAGAACCGGCTGCAGATGCTGCGCGACGAGCAGACGCACCAGCTGCCCACCGACGAGGGTTCGCGCGCCAGGCTGGCGCGGGCCATGGGCGAGCCCGACTGGGCCGCGCTGCTGCGCTCGCTCGACGCGCACCGCGGGCGCGTGCAGGCGCACTTCCAGGCGCTGGTGTTCCGGCCGGCCGAGGACCGCGAGACTCGCGAGGAGCGCGAGGACGTGCGTTCCGTCCCTGCGCCTGGCGCGGCCGCAGCCCCGCTCGCGCTGCTGTGGGACGACAGCCTGGGCGCGCCCGCGCTGCAGGCCGCGCTGGCGGAGCGGGGCCTCGGCGACGCGGGCACGCTGGCGCAGCTGCTGGTGGACTTCCGTGGCGGGGCGCTCGTGCGCCGGCTGGACACGCCGTCGCTGCAGCGCCTGCAGCGGCTGCTGCCGGAGCTGCTGCTCGCGCTGGAGCCGGGCGACGACCACCTCGCGCTGGCGCGGCGCATGCTGCGCGTCATCGAGTCGATCGGCGCGCGCTCGGCCTATTTCGCCCTGCTCAACGAGAACCCGGCG
>JBIIDW010000178.1:0-5278 GCA_044238215.1 Steroidobacteraceae bacterium | reverse complement strand
GGCCCAGCGCCAGAACGGTCGCCGGCAAAGCCGACAGCACGAGCAGCGCTCGCACCCAGTGCTTGACTCCCATCTGCTCTCCCCGCGCGCGCAAGCTACGGTTTTTTATAAAAAACAGGGGTTTGGACCACAACCCACCCCAAGCGCCTGAAGAGTGAATATAACTTATAAATGCTCAGTTACCAAAATCTCGGCGATCTGCACGCTGTTGGTGGCAGCGCCCTTGCGGATGTTGTCGGAAACGATCCACAGCGTCAGACCGCGCTCGTGGGAGATGTCGTCGCGGATCCGGCCGACGAAAACCTCATCCTTGCCGGCGGCGTCGACGGCCGGCGTCGGGTACCCGCCGGGCTTGCGCTGGTCGATGACCTTGACGCCCGGAGCCGCCTCCAGCAGGCGCCGCGCCTCAACGGCGCCGAGCTTGCGCCGGGTCTCGATGCTGACGACCTCGGAGTGGCCGAAGAACACCGGCACGCGGACGGTCGTGGCATTCACCCGGATCGAGGGATCGCCGAAGATCTTCCGGGTCTCCCAGAGCATCTTCATCTCTTCTTTCGTGTAGCCGTTGTCCTGGAACTTGTCGATCTGCGGCACCAGGTTGAAGGCGATCTGCGCCGCAATCACCCTCGGCTTGACCGGCCCCTTGCCGCTCATCAGCGCGACGGTCTGCTCGGCCAGTTCGTCGACGGCCTCCTTGCCCGCGCCGGAGACCGACTGGTACGTCGCCACGTTGATGCGCTCGATTCCCGCCGCGTCGTGCAGCGGCTTGAGGGCAACGAGCATCTGGATGGTGGAGCAGTTGGGGTTGGCGATGATGCCGCGCTTGCGGAAGCCCGCGATCGCGACAGGGTTGACCTCGGGCACCACCAGCGGGATGTCGTCGTCGTAACGGAACTCCGAGGTGTTGTCGATGACGACGCAGCCGGCCGCGGCCGCCTTGGGCGCGTAAATCCGCGACACTTCGCCGCCCGCCGAGAACAGCCCGATGTCGGCGCGGGAGAAGTCGAAGGTCTCGACGTCGATGACCGGCACGTCCTTGCCGTTGAATTCCACGCTGCGGCCCAGCGAGCGGTTGCTGGCCAGCGGCAACAGTTCGGCCACCGGGAACTTCCGCTCCTCCAGGACCCTGATCATGGTCTCGCCGACCAGCCCGGTTGCCCCGAGCACCGCTACCCGCCATTGCTTCGACATCGATCCTGCTCCGTCACTTCGACTCGGTGATCACGGGCGTGCCCGATCGCACGTCCGCGTTCTGGCCCCGGTGACGGAGCCAGTGGTCCAGCAGCACGATCGCGAGCATGGCCTCGGCGATCGGCGTGGCGCGCAGCCCCACGCAGGGGTCATGGCGGCCCGTGGTCACGACGTCGACGGGTTGCCCGTCCACGTCGATGGTGCGCCCCGGCACCTGGATGCTCGAGGTCGGCTTCAGCGAGACGTGCACGATCACGTCCTGGCCGCTCGAGATCCCGCCGAGGATCCCGCCGGCGTTGTTGCCCAGGAAGCCCTGCGGCGAGAGTTCGTCGCGGTGGACGCTGCCGCGCTGGCGCACGCTGTCGACGCCCGCACCGATCTCCACGGCCTTGACCGCGTTGATCCCCATCATGGCGTAGGCGATGTCGGCGTCGAGGCGGTCGAAGACGGGCTCGCCGAGCCCGGGCGGCACGCCCGTGGCAACCACCGTGACCCGCGCACCGAGCGAGTCGCCCTCGCTCCGCACCTTCCAGATCAGGTCCTCCAGTTCCTTCACCCGCGCCGGGTCGGGACAGAAGAAGGGATTGTCGTAGGCGCTCGGCGGATCGACCGGATCAAGCGTCAGGTCGCCGATCCGGCTCAGGAAACCGTGGATCCGGATGCCGAGGCGCTGCGCGAGGTATTTGCGGGCGATCGCCCCTGCGGCAACCCGCATGACGGTCTCGCGGGCCGAGGAGCGGCCCCCACCGCGGTAGTCGCGGAAGCCGTACTTGTGCTGATAGGTGTAGTCGGCGTGGCCGGGCCGGAAGCGGTCCTTGATCTTGTCGTAGTCGCGCGAGCGGGCGTCGGTGTTCTCGATGACGATACCGATCGGCGTGCCGGTGGTGCGACCCTCGAACACCCCGGACAGGATGCGCGGCATGTCGCCCTCGCGCCGCTGGCTGACGAACTGCGAGGTACCGGTACGCCGCCGGTCGATGTCCGGCTGCAGGTCGGCCTCGGACAGTTCCAGGCCCGGCGGGCAGCCGTCGACGATGCAGCCGAGTGCCGGACCGTGGCTCTCGCCGAAGGTCGTGACCGTGAAGGCCTTGCCGATCGTGTTACCAGACATGCGCTTCGAGCTGTTCCCGGGTCAGGAGAAACACGCCACCACCGCCACGCTCGAACTCGAGCCACAGGAACGGCGCGCGTGGATACCGGCGGCGCAGCACGGTCTCGGTGTTGCCGACCTCGACCACCAGGATGCCCCCCGGCTGGAGGTGACTGGCGGCTTCCCGGAGGATGACGCGCACAGAATCGAGGCCGTCCCGGCCGGCGGCGAGCGCCATCTGCGGCTCGTGTCGGTACTCGGGCGGCAGGGACTTCATCTCCCGCTGCCCGACGTAAGGCGGATTGGACACGATGATATCGTAGCGGCGCCCCTGCAGCGCCGAAAAATGGTCGGACGGCACCAGCTCGATGCGTCGCGACAGGCGCAGCCGTCGGACGTTCTCGCGGGCCAGCGCGAGTGCCTCGTCCGACACGTCGCTGGCGTCCACCCTGGCCCGGGGAAAGAACCGCGCGCAGGCGATCGCGATGCAGCCGGAGCCGGTGCCGAGGTCGAGTATGCGTCGCACGCGGTGCGGCTCGGCCCAGGGCTCGAAGCGGCGTTCGATCAGTTCCGCGATCGGCGAGCGCGGCACCAGCGCGCGGCGGTCGATGCGGATCGGGATGCCGGCGAACCAGATGGTCCCGGTGAGGTAGACGGCCGGCTGGCGTTCGCGTACCCGTCGCGCCAGCAGCTCGCGGTAGGCCGTGAGTTGCGCCGGCGTCAGGCGCCGACGGTAGACCGCGGCCGGCGCGTCGGGCGGCAGGGCCATCGCGTGCCACAGCAGCGCCGCCGCGTCGTCGAGTGCGTTGTCCGTGCCGTGCCCGAAGAACACACCGGCCCGCTGCAGCCGGCGGGCGCCGGAACGCAACGCCTCGGCGACCGTCGGCGGCCGGCGGGCCGGTCTCGCACCGCGCGGCGTGTGGGATACTTCGCGGATGACTGACAAGGACGTTACCCCCGCGCAGGCGGCGCGCAGCGGCGCGTATCTTGCCCCGTTCGTGGCGCTGCAGCACCTGCTGCCGCAGCACGGCATCTCGCGGCTCGTGCATGCGGCAGCCCGCAGCCGGGCGCCGCGCTTCAAGAACCTGCTGATCTCGGCCTTCGTTCGCGGCTTCCGCCCGGACCTCGCCGATGCCGTCGAGGCCGATCCGTTCGCCTACGAGTCGTTCAATGCCTTCTTCACGCGGGCGCTGCGGCCCGGCGCCCGCCCGGTGGCGGGCGCCTGCGACGCGATCGCATCGCCGGTCGACGGCACCGTCAGCGAACTGGGCCCGATCGACGGCAGCCTGCTGCTGCAGGCCAAGGGCCGCCACTACACGCTCGAGGCGCTGCTGGCGGACCGCGAGGACTGGGCGCGGCGCTTCCGCGGCGGCAGCTTCGCCACGATCTACCTGGCCCCGTACAACTACCACCGGATCCACATGGCCGTGCCCGGCATCCTGCGCGAGACCTGGTTCGTGCCGGGGCGGCTGTTCAGCGTCAATCGCCAGACCGCTGACGGCGTCGCCAACCTGTTCGCGCGCAACGAACGCGTACTGTGCTTCTACGAGCACGGCGCGCTGAGCCACGCGCTGGTGATGGTGGGCGCGCTGAACGTCGGCAGCATAGAGACGCCCTGGCACGGCGAGATCGCACCCCGCAAGCCGCGCCGCGTGACGCGCGTCGTCCCCGGCCCGGGAACCCCTCCGGTAACGCTGCGGCGCGGCGATGAGACCGGCCGCTTCAACATGGGCTCGACGGTGATCCTGCTGTTCCCCCCGCACCGCGCCGCGTGGCGGGAAGACCTGCGGGCCGGCGCCGTCGTGCGCATGGGCGAGGCCATCGGCCGGCTGCTGCCAGGCCCGTGAGCGACGCTCCGGCCCCGACGGCGGACTGGGCGCCGACGGCCTCGCGCAGGGCGCTGGCCGCGCGCGCGTCGATGCTCGATGCGGCGCGTGCGTTCTTCCGCGCGCGGGGAATTCTCGAGGTCGAGACACCGGCACTGGTCGCGGCCGGCGTGACCGACGTGAACCTCGAGTCGGTGCGCGCGACGCTCGACGGGCGCACGCTGCACCTGCACACCTCCCCGGAGTACGCCATGAAACGGCTGCTCGCAGCCGGCTGCGGCGACATCTGGCAGTGCTGCCGCGTGTTTCGCGCGGGCGAGCGTGGCCGGCTGCACAATCCGGAATTCACGATGCTGGAGTGGTACCGCACGGGGCTCGACCTGCAGGGCATGGTCGAGGAGACCTTCGACGCGCTGGACGCACTCGTCGCGGCGCTGGGACTCCCCGCGCGCCCGAGGCGACGCGTGCGCTACCGCGACGCCGTGCGCGCCGCACTCGGCATCGACCCGCTGGACGCCCCGCGCGAGGCACTCGAGGCCCTCGCCACCGACGCCGGCCTCGCCGCCGCGGACGCGGCGACGCTGTCGCGCGACGGCCTGCTCGACCTGCTGGTCGGCACCCGCGTCGGGCCTGCGCTGGGCCGCGGCGAGTGGCTCGCCCTGACTCATTACCCGGCATCGCAGGCCGCTCTGGCGCGCCTCGACTCCGCGGACCCGGCCGTGGCGCTGCGCTTCGAGGTCTATGCCGACGGCGTGGAACTGGCCAACGGCTTCGAGGAACTCGGCGATGCCCGGGAGCAGGCGGCGCGCTTCGCCACGGACCGGGCGGAGCGCCAGCGGCGTGGCCTGCCCGAAATGCAGCCGGACGCAAGGCTGCTGGCGGCGCTCGAACATGGCCTGCCGCCCTGTTCCGGCGTGGCACTGGGCTTCGATCGCGCCGTGATGATCGCCAGCGGCGCGCACAGCATCGACGACGTCGTCGCCTTTCCCGTGGAGCGCGCATGAGCCAGCACTTTCCCGCACCCGACTTCACCGACAAGGCGACGGGCTACGTCGAACTCGACCGGCAGCTGCGCGCCCTGCTCGCAGGCGAGCGCGACCTGGTGGCGAACGCGGCGAACACCGCGGCGTTGCTGTGGCACGCGCTGCCCGGTCTCAACTGGGCCGGGTTC
>JBIIDW010000177.1:0-5301 GCA_044238215.1 Steroidobacteraceae bacterium | reverse complement strand
GCGCCGGATCGGTGCGCTGTGGCGCCGCACCAGCCCGCGTGAGGACGCGATCGAGGCCGTGTCCGGCGTGATCGCCTCCCACGCACTGCAGAAGTAACCCCGCATGACCGCACCGACGATCCTCTGGCTGCGCCAGGACCTGCGACTCGCCGACCACCCGGCGCTGACGGCGGCGCTCGAATCCGGCGGCCCGGTCATCCCGGTGTTCGTCTGGGCGCCGCAGGAAGAAGGCGACTGGGCGCCCGGCGGCGCGAGCCGCTGGTGGCTGCACGAATCGCTGCAGGCGCTCGCAGCCCGGCTCGGGTCGCGGGGTTCGCGGCTGGTGCTGCGCCGCGCCGGCCCCGGTTGCGACGACCCGGACACGCTGGCCGCGCTGCGCCGGCTGGTGGCCGACACGGGGGCCGGCGGCGTGCTGTGGAGCCGGCGTTACGAGCCCGCGGTCATCGAGCGCGACCGCCGGATCAAGGAAGCCCTGCGGGCCGACGGCCTCGACGCGCGCAGCTTCAACGCGGCGCTGCTGGTCGAGCCCTGGGACGTCCGCAACCAGAGTGGCCGGCCGTTCCAGGTGTTCACGCCCTACTGGCGGCACGTGTCGGCGCGCCTGCAGTTGCCCGCCCCCGCCCCCGCCCCGGCGACGCTGCCGGCGCCGGCCCGCTGGCCCGCGTCGCTCGCGCCCGACGACCTCGGGCTGCTGCCGCGGATCCGCTGGTACGAGGGCATCGCGGCCGCGTGGCAGCCGGGCGAGGACGGCGCCGCACGCCACCTCGAGGCCTTCCTGGGCGACGCGGCGGACGGCTACGCTGAGGGCCGCAACCTGCCGGCGATCCGTGGGACCTCGCGGCTTTCGCCCCACCTGCACTTCGGCGAGCTGTCGCCGCGCCAGGTCTGGCACGCGGCGGCACGCTGGCGCGACTCGACGTTCATGGCGGAGATCGGCTGGCGCGAGTTCGCGCACCACCTGCTGTTCCACTTCCCGCACACGAGCGACCAGCCGCTGCGCGCCGAATATGCGAAGTTCCCGTGGGCCCGCGACGAGGGCGGCGTGCTGCGCGCGTGGCAGCGCGGGCGCACGGGCATCCCGCTGGTCGACGCCGGCATGCGCGAGCTGTGGGAAACGGGCTGGATGCACAACCGCGTGCGCATGGTGGTCGGCTCGTTCCTGGTCAAGAACCTGCGCCTGCACTGGCTCGAGGGCGCGCGCTGGTTCTGGGACACGCTGGTCGACGCCGACCTCGCCAGCAACACGCTGGGCTGGCAGTGGAGCGCCGGCTGCGGCGCCGATGCAGCGCCCTACTTCCGGGTCTTCAATCCGGTGAGCCAGGGCGAGAAGTTCGACGCCGACGGCGCGTACGTGCGCCGCTGGGTACCGGAGCTCGCGCGACTTCCGGGCGCGGCGATCCACGCGCCGTGGACCTGCAGGCCGGTGGAACTCGCGGCCGCGGGCGTCACGCTCGGCCGGACCTACCCGCAGCCGGTCGTCGACCTGAAAGCCTCGCGGGAAGCCGCGCTGGCGGCCTGGAAGAGCCTGCGCGCCAGCTGAGGCGGCGCGATGCTCAGCCGGCGACGGCGGCTGCGATCTCGCGCCGCTGCGCGGCGTCGGGCAGCGGCCCGCGACCCGCCGCGAGGTTGTCGCGCAGGTTGCGCAGCTTGCCGGTCGCCGGGATCACGCAGGTGACGGCCGGGTGCGCAACGACGAACTTCAGCAGCAGCTGCGCCCAGCTCGAGCAGCCGAGCTCCGCCGCCCACGGCGGCAGCGGCCTGCCCTGCAGGCGCTGGAAGATCCGCCCGTCGTCGAACGCGCGATTGACGAGCACCGCGACGCCGCGGTCCGCGCACAGCGGCAGCAGGCGCGCCTCGGCCGCGCGGGTCGAGGCCGAGTAGTTGAACTGCACGAAATCGGGCCGCTCGCGCTCGATCACGCGCGCCAGCTCCGCGTGCGACTCGACCGTGTAGTGCGTGATGCCGATGTAGCGGATGCGGCCCTCGTCCTTCCAGCGGCGCAGCGTGCGCAGCTGGACCTCGAGGTCGAGCAGGTTGTGGACCTGCATCAGCTCGACGCGCTCGCGACGCAGCAGGGCCAGCGAGCGGCGCATCTGCGCCTCGCCCTCGGCCGCGCCGCGCGTCCAGACCTTGGTGGCGATGAACGCTGCACGGTGCATGGCCGGCGTGAGCAGGTCGCCGAGCACGCCCTCGGCCGTGGAGTACATCGGCGAGGTGTCGATCACCGTGGCACCGGCGGCGAAGAACTCCGCGAGCACCTCGGCCAGGGCTGCGCGGGCCGCCGGGTCGGCGCCGACCTCGAAGGGACCCGAGGTACCGAGCCCGATGACGGGCAGGCGCTCGCCGGTGCCGGGAATCGATCGCGTCAGCAGCGCGGGTGCCGTGCCGGCCGACGCGGGCGCGAGATCGGCTGCGCAGGCGGCGGCGCCGGCAAGGCCGGCCTGCAGGAACGATCTGCGGCGCATCGCGTCCCCCGTCAGAGCGAAGCGGGATCCGCGTCGAGGACGCTGGCAGCCCCGGAGCAGACGATGACCCGCAGCCCGTCGGCCTGCGGCAGGATCTGGGCGGCGTAGAAGCGCGCGCCGGCGATCTTGCCCTGCAGGAAGTCGCGATCCGGGTCGCCCGCCTCGAGCCGCGCGGCGGCAGCCGCAGCGGCGCGCGCCATCAGCCAGCCACCGCAGACGATTCCGCACAGCTTCAGGAACGGCACCGACACGGCGAGCGTGCGCTCCGGCGCGACGGCCCATTCGCCGAGCAGGTGGGACACGGCGCGACGCATCGCGTCGACGCCGGCCAGCGCAGACGCCCGGCACTCGTCCAGCGCCCCAGAATGCGGTCCGGCCGGAGCGATCGACTCGAGTTCGCGCTGCATGTCGCCGATCAGCGCGGCGACCGCCTGGCCGCGGTCGCGGGCGATCTTGCGACCGACGAGGTCGTTGGACTGGATGGCCGTCGTGCCTTCGTAGATGGTGGTGATGCGCACGTCACGATAGGCCTGCGCGGCACCCGTCTCCTCGACGAAGCCCATGCCGCCGTGCACCTGGATGCCGAGCGACGCCAGTTCGATGCCGGTCTCGGTGCTCCAGCCCTTGACGATGGGGATCAGCAGGTCGCCACGCGCCTGAGCCGCGGCGCGCTGCGCCGGGTCGGCGTGGCCGTGACCGAGGTCGAGCTGCCAGGCGGCGTACAGCGCCAGCGCGCGCATCGCCTCGACCTGCGACTTCATGGTCAGCAGCATGCGCCGCACGTCGGGGTGGTGGACGATGGGCGCCGGGCCGCCGGCCTGCGCGCCCGGCGGCTTGCCCTGCACCCGCGTGCGCGACCAGGCGAGCGCCTGCTGGTAGGCACGCTCGGCCACCGCATAGCCCTCGAGGCCGACCGAAAGGCGCGCGGCGTTCATCATCACGAACATGTACTCGAGGCCGCGGCCCGCCTCGCCGACGAGCTCGCCCACCGCACCCTCGCCCTGGCCGTAGGCCATCACGCAGGTCGGACTCGCGTGGATGCCGAGCTTGTGCTCGATCGACAGGCAGTGCACGTCGTTACGCTCACCCGCCTCGCCGTCGGGACCGACCAGCCGCTTCGGCACGATGAACAGAGAGATGCCCTTGACCCCCGGCGGCGCGCCGTCGATCCGCGCCAGCACCAGGTGGACGATGTTGGGCGTGTGGTCGTGTTCGCCCCAGGTGATGAAGATCTTCTGGCCGAACAGCCGGTAGTGCCCGCCGTCGGGCACGGCGCGCGTGCGCACGGCGGCGAGGTCGGAACCGGCCTGCGGCTCGGTCAGGTTCATGGTGCCGGTCCACTCGCCCGACACCATCTTCGGCAGGAAGCGGCTCTTCTGCTCAGCCGTGCCGAACTGCTGCAGCGCCTCGACTGCGCCCTGGGTCAGCATCGGGCAGAGCTTGAAGGACAGGTTGGCTGCGCCCCAGAACTCCTCGACGGCAGTGCCCACCAGGGTCGGCATGCCCTGGCCACCGAACTCAGGATCGGCGCGCAGGCTCGGCCAGCCGCCTTCCACGAACTGCGCGTACGCAGCCTTGAATCCCGGCGCACTGGTGACGCCCTCCGGGCTCCAGCGGGCACCGTCACGATCGCCGGAGCGGTACAGCGGATCGAGGACATTCTCGGCAAAGCGGCCCGCCTCATCGAGGATCGATTCGACGAGGTCGAGTGAATAGTCGGCGTAGGCGGGGCAGCCTTTCAGGCCGTCCGCGCCGATGAACTCGCGCAGCACGAAGCGAAGATCCCGGGTGGGCGCGCGGTACATGTCCTTGTTCCTCGTCGCGTGGGTGTTCGGATCGCCGCTGATTTTACCGCGCCAGCGCCGGCACGATGTTGGCCGAGAGGAAATCCACGAGCGCGATCACACGGGCGTCTTCCGCAAGCCGCGCGGGGTAGACCGCGCACAGCGGCTCCTGCCCCGGCAGTTCCCACTCCGGCAGCACCTGCCGCAGCTTCTGGGTCGCGAGTCCCTGCCGGCACAGGAACTCGGGCAGCAGGCCGATGCCGAGGCCGGCCGCCACCGAGGCGTGCAGCAGCGCGGGATCGTTGACCGCCAGCTTCGGGCGGACGGTGATCTCGGCCCGGCGCAGGCCCTGGGCGAGACGGAGTGCGTAAAGCGGGCCGTTGCCGTCGGGCGTCAGGATGGCGTGGGACTCGAGCTCCGCCGGGGTCGCGGGCGTTCCGTTCTTCAGCAGGTAGGCCGGCGTCGCGCACAGGATCGCCGGAGGCGCCCCCAGCACCCGCGAAACGCGCCCCTCCGCCGCATCGGTGCCCGCCTGGATGGTCACCTCGTAGTCGCCGGTGCGCGCCGCGTCGCGGACGTCGCCAAGTTCGACCTCGAGGGGGATCGCCGGAAAACGTTCGAGGAAGCGCGGGACCAGCGGCGCCAGCAGCACCCGGCCGTAGGTGGTGTCGGCCAGCACGCGCAACGGCCCCTGCCGCAGCTCGGTCAGCTCGGCCGCACGCTGGTACACCTGCTCCACGGCCTCGAGGATGGCGCGGCAATGCGGCAACAGCTGCTCGCCGGCCGGCGTCAGGCGGATGCGGCGCGTCGTGCGGGTCAGCACCTTCAGGCCGAGCTCCCGCTCGAGGTCGGCGATCGCACGGCTGACCCCGGCCTTGGGCACCTTCAGCGCGCGTGCCGCCGCCGAGAAGCCGTTGAGGTCGACGACCTTTGCGAACGTGGCCATGTTCGCCGGAGACCAGATCTGTGACATCTGATACACCAAGAGCGGCTGAAGAGGCGCCTATTGTCTCACATCCGATTCAAGACTGGGTGACCGATCGCGCCACGCA
>JBIIDW010000176.1:0-5315 GCA_044238215.1 Steroidobacteraceae bacterium | reverse complement strand
ACGATTCCGGGCTCGAGGTCGATGCGCTGGGCGGGGCGCCTGGCGTGCGCTCGGCGCGATACGCCGGGCCCGGCGCGACCGACGCGACCAACCTCGCGAAGCTGCTCGAGGCGATGCGCGACGTGCCGGACGGTGCCCGCGCGGCGCGCTTCCGCTGCGTCATCGCGCTCGTCCGCGGCGCCGACGACCCGTCGCCGGTCTGCGCCGAGGGTCGCTGGGAAGGGCGCATCCTGCGGGCGCCGCGCGGCGCCGGCGGATTCGGCTACGACCCGGTGTTCGAGGATCCGGCGAGCGGCCTCAGCGCCGCCGAGCTGCCGTCCGCGGCGAAGCACGAGCGCAGCCACCGGGGCCAGGCGCTGCGCGCCCTGCTGCAGGCGCTGCGCGCCCGATGACGGCACCGCGCGCGCCGGGCGCGGCCGGCGCCTGGGCGCCGCCGCCGCTCGCGGTCTACGTGCACTTCCCCTGGTGCGTCAGCAAGTGCCCGTACTGCGATTTCAACTCGCACGCGTTGCGCGGTGCGCTGCCGGAGGCGGACTACCTGCGGTCGCTGGCGCAGGACCTCGACCGCCAGCTCGATCCCGACGGGCCGCTGCTGGCGGGGCAGGGCCCGGACGCGTCCGGAGGCGGGCTGGCCGGGCGACCGGTGGTGTCGGTGTTCATGGGCGGCGGCACGCCCAGCCTGTTCAGCCCCGATGCCATCGGACGGTTGCTCGAGGGGCTGCGGCGCCGCCTGCCGTTCGAGGCCGAGGCCGAGGTCACGCTGGAGGCCAACCCCGGCACGATCGAGCGTGGGCGCTTTGCCGGTTACGCCGCGGCGGGTGTCACGCGGGTGTCGCTGGGCGCGCAGAGCTTCGATGCCGCGCGGCTGGCGACGCTCGGCCGGATCCACTCGCCGGCCGACACGCGCGCGGCGGCCGAGGAGCTGCACGCGGCCGGTCTCGACAACTTCAACCTCGACCTGATGTACGCGCTGCCGGGGCAGGACGTCGACGGAGCGCTGGCGGACCTGCGCGAGGCGCTGGCGCTGGCCCCCGCCCAGGTGTCCCATTACCACCTGACGATGGAGCCCGGCACGCCGTTCGCCGCCCGGCCGCCCGCCGGCCTGCCTGCCGACGACGCGGCCGAACGGATCCTCGAAGCCTGCGTGGCCGGACTGGGGAGCGCGGGCTACCGGCGCTACGAAGTTTCCGCCTATGCGCGGCCGGGCCGCGAGTGCCGTCACAACCTGGTCTACTGGACTTTCGGCGATTACCTCGGCCTCGGCGCCGGCGCGCACGGCAAGCTGACCCTGCCCGGTGCGCCGCCGTCCATCCGCCGCAGCGTTCACCCGCGCGATCCACGCCGCTATGCCGCCGGCCTGCGCCCCGGCGCGGCGCAGCCGGGTCCGACGGTGACCGGGGTGCCGCCCGCGGAGCGCGGCTTCGAGTTCATGCTCAATGCGCTGCGCCTGCTCGATGGCTCCGACCGCTCCACGTTCGAGGCGCGGACCGGTCTGTCCTGGGACGCCGTGGCGCCGCAGGTGAACGCGTTGGCGGACCGTCGGCTCCTCGAAGTCGACCCGGCGCGCGGGCGTTTCTGGGCCAGCGAGCGTGGCCTGCAGTTCCTGAACGATGTGCTGGTCGAATTCCTGCCTTCTGCGACCGGCACTTAGCCCGATCCTTGCGGCGAAACGCCGGAACTATGCACATCGCGACCCGCGGCTGCCGAGAAAGAACGAATTACGCGACATATTGCGGAAGGGGTTCCACAAAAGAAATCCAAGTCATTGTTTTGTATATATTTTGAGAGCTGGTCAAATTTCGTCCAACACCGCAGAAACGCCTGTCCTGCCAGCGGTTTCGACGCTCGCACCGCCGATCGTCCACAGAGTTGTCCACAGATCGTGTGGATAACGGCAGCCCGTGCCGTGATGGGTCGGCCGTTTCGGGCCCGGGCCTTGTGCCGCCGGCGGGTCGTCGCTAGACTGCGCGCCCTTTTCCATTCCCACGCGAACCGGAAGGCCGGCCATGAAGCCCTCGATCCACCCCGAGTACAAGCAGATCACGGTCAGCTGTTCCTGCGGCAACTCCTTCCAGACGCGCTCCACCGGCGACGATCTCAGCCTCGAGGTCTGCTCGAGCTGCCACCCGTTCTACACGGGCAAGCAGAAGATCCTCGACACCGCCGGTCGCGTCGACAAGTTCCGCAAGAAGTACGCCGCCGCGGGCGCCGTCACGCGCTGAGCGTTCCTTCCGGCGCGTTGCGCCGGAACTTCTGCTAGCTTCCGTCCGTCTGAACTGGGGGGTCCGCGGGGGGTTCCGCGCGGCCGACGGAGGCTGTTGCCATGCTGCGAGTCCTGGTCGGGTGGCTGGTCGCGATCGCGTTCATCGGCGCGCCGGTCGACGCGTCCTTCGCGCAAGCCAAGGCTCGCACCCCCGAGAGCTCGGCCGCCCGCAAGGCGCACGAGCAGATCCTCAAGGCCTATGGGGTCTACGAGGACCAGACCCTGCAGGACTACGTCAGCGAGGTCGGCCAGCGGGTCGCCCGGCAGAGCTCGATGCCGGATGCCGAGTGGAAGTTCGTCGTGGTCGACGACGACTCGATCAACGCCTTCACCACCGGCTGCTGCTTCGTCTACGTCCATCGCGGGCTGCTGACGCACCTGAATTCCGAAGCGGAACTGGCCTCCGTGCTGGGGCACGAGGTCGCACACGTCACCCGCAAGCACCCGCAGAAGCGCCAGACCACGGGCGTCCTCGCCGGCCTCGGCGCGATGGCCGCGGCGATCCTGACGGGTTCGGGGGCGGTCGCTGACCTGGCCAACCTGGGTGCCTCGGCGTGGATGCAGGGTTACGGCCGCGCCAACGAACTGGAGGCGGACCGCTACGGCCTCGAGTACTCGACCCGTGCGGGGTATCGCCCGGAGGCGATGGGCGAGGTGTTCCAGATGTTCCGCCGCGGTGAGCGCTTCGAGATCGACCGCGCCCGCGCCGAAGGCCGCCCGCCGCGCATCTACCACGGGCTGTTCTCCTCGCACCCCACCCCCGATTCGCGGATGGTGCAGGCCGCCAAGGGCGCCGCGAACCTCGAGGCCGGGCCGCCCGGAGGCTGGATCGACAACCGCGACGTCTACCTGCAGCGGATCGACGGGCTGGTCTACGGCTCGAGCCGGGCGCAGGGCATCGTCCGCGACAATCGCTTCTACCACGCGGATCTCGGCATCACGATGGCGTTCCCGCGCGGCTGGACGGTCGAGAACCAGCGCGACCGGCTGCTCGCTTATACGGTCGCGCGCGACACGATCATGCAGATCACCGTGCGCGAGGCCCCGCCGAGCCAGTCGCCGCGCGAGTTCCTGCTGACGCAGCTGCGCGGCGCGTCGGTGCGCGGCGGCGAGGCCGTCAGCTCGAACGGCATGGAGGGCTACACGCTGGTGACGGGCAGTGGCTCCCCGCTCGACGGCGGCGTCGGCCCGGTGCGCTGGCTGGTGCTGTACCGCGGCCGCAGCGCCTACCTGTTTGCCGGGGCGAGCAAGTCCTCGCGCGGCGGCATCCCGGAGGCCGACGGCCTGTTTCAGTCGGTTGCGCAGACGATGCGCGGCCTCCGGCCGTCCGAGTTCCCGCTGGCGGAGCCCTATCGCCTGAAGGTGCGCACCGCCACCGGGACCGACCGGCTCGAGGATTTCGCCGCCGCCGTGCCGGTCGAGCGCTTCCAGAAGGAAGAGCTCATGCTGATCAACGGGCTGTACCCCGACGGACGCCTGCGGGCGGGTCAGCTGTTCAAGGTGGTCGAGTAGCGGCGAGGGGGGGGATTTACTGGAAGCGCATCACGTTACGGGGTGAAGTTGCCTTGATTCCGTGACGCGGAAGTGTCAACTTTCGGTTTCACCTTTTGCGGCGCATCCAGCGGCCCCGAACCCACGACGAAGCCATGGCCAACAAGACATTCGAGCTCCTCGACACCTCCACCGGCAAGAAGACCAGCCTGCCCGTCCGCTCGGGAACCATCGGTCCCGACGTCGTCGACATCGCGGCGGTCAACAAGGACCACGGGGTCTTCACCTTCGACCCCGGCTTCATGGCCACGGCGAGCACCGAGAGCCGCATCACCTACATCGACGGTGACGCCGGCGTGCTGCTCTACCGCGGCTACCCGATCGAGCAGCTGGCCCAGCAGAGCTCGTTCATCGAGGTCGCCTACCTGCTGCTGAACGGCGAGCTGCCCGACGCGCGGCAGCTGGCCGAGTTCAACGTGAACATCCAGCGGCACACGATGATCAACGAGTCGCTGCTGCGGATGTTCAACGGGTTCCACTACAACGCGCACCCGATGGCGCAGGTCAGCGCGATCGTCGCCTCGATGTCCGCGTTCTACCACGACTCGATGGACATCTATAACCCGCGGCACCGGGAGATCTTCGCCCACCGCATCATCGCCAAGATCCCGACCATTGCCGCGGCCGCCTACAAGCACTCGCTCGGCCAGCCGTTCGTCTACCCGCGCAACGACCTCGGCTACTGCGCGAACCTGCTGCACATGTTCTACGCGGTGCCCTGCGAGCCGTACCACGTGGACCCGCTCGCCGCCCAGGCGCTCGACCTGCTGCTGATCCTCCACGCCGACCACGAGCAGAACGCCAGCACGTCCACCGTGCGCCTCGCCGGCTCGACCGGCGCGAACCCTTACGCTGCCGTCTCCGCCGGCGTCTCCGCCCTCTGGGGGCCGGCGCACGGTGGCGCCAACGAGGCCGTCCTCGAGATGCTCGAGGAGATCGGCACCGTCGACAACATCCCGAAGTTCCTGGCGCAGGTGAAGGACAAGACCAGCAACGTGCGCCTGATGGGCTTCGGTCACCGCGTCTACAAGAACTTCGACCCGCGCGCGAAGATCATCCGCGAGATGTGCCACAAGGTGCTGGCGAAGATGGGTCGCGCCGACAACCCGCTGCTGGAACTGGCGCAGCGCCTCGAGGAGGTCGCGCTCAAGGACGACTACTTCGTCGCCCGCAAGCTCTACCCGAACGTCGATTTCTACTCGGGCATCATCTACAGCGCGCTCGGCATCCCGCGCTCGCTGTTCACCGTGATGTTCGCGATTGCCCGCACCGCCGGCTGGGTCTCCCACTGGCAGGAGATGATCTCCGACCCGGGCATGAAGATCGGCCGGCCGCGCCAGCTCTACACCGGCCCGACCCGCCGCGACTACCTCGACATCGCCAAGCGCGGCTGACGACGGCGCCGCGGCGCCGCGCGGTCAGCCCGACGCGACGAGGTTCTCGACCTCGCCGAGGTCGGCCCTGCGCATCGGCCGGCCGTCCACTGGACTGGTCGGCGCCT
>JBIIDW010000175.1:0-5321 GCA_044238215.1 Steroidobacteraceae bacterium | reverse complement strand
GCGCCGGGCGGTCGCCCGGCCGCGAGTACTCGTGCTTGCGGCTCATCTCCTGGAGCTTCGCATCCCGCTCGCCCGCGGTCTCGAACCAGTGCGTGCGGCTCCAGTCGGCGCCGAGCAGGGCGCGGAACGGATCGCCGGGGCGCAGCGAAACACGAACCCCGTAGGGCTTCGGTCGCGTCGAGTCGGGGTTGCGGAGATTGTGCGCGTGGCAGGTGGCCATGGATCGTCCGGGGGAGCGGGTAGGCGGCGCAAAGGTTACGGTCGGTCCGTCGCCGGCACAAGCGCGGGCTCAGAGGGTGCGGTCGCCGGCGCCCTCGCGATCGGCCCAGCCGAGCAGCCGCCGCGTCACGAACCGGTACACGCGCTTGCCTGTGCCGCGCCAGAGCCTGCTGATCACGGAGGGCGTCGCGAGGATGCGGCGCTCACGTGCCGTGAGCCGCGCTGCCAGGTACGTCCGCTTGTGCTTCAGCAGGTGCCGCAGGTCGTCATGCGCGAGCAGCCTGAACAGGCGCGTGCGGCGGCGCCACAGGCCGGCCAGCTGGAAGTCGACCAGCGCCGGGTGGCCACCGGGCGTGACGAGCCAGTTGGGCTCCTTCGCGAGGTCGTTGTGCACGAGGTTGCGCGCATGCAGCGACCGCAGCAGCCGCAGCGCCTCGCGATAGTAGCCGGGGTCGCGTGGCCGGGCCCGCTGCATGGGCTCGCCGTCGATCCAGTCGCGCTCGACGACGTCGCGGGTCGCCGCCCGCAGGCGCGGCACCCCGTCGATGCCGGCGAGGTGCCGCAGCGCGCGCGCTTCCCGCATCGCGAGTCTTCGCGCCAGCCAGCGCAGCCCGCCGCGCGCGGCCCGAGCATCGCGCCGCACCACGGAGGCGCCGTCGGCGTGGTCGACGCGGTCGACCGTCCCGAACAGGTCCTGCTTCAGTCGCATGGTCGCGCGCGGGGCGTGCTCAAGGCAGGTTGCCGAGCGAGGGCAGGGCGCCCGCTTCGCCCAGCCGCCGCAGCGTCACGACCGCGAGGTACAGCAGCAGGAAGGCTGCGCCGTCGACGAAGGCCTTCCACAGGATCGACGGTCGGACCTCCCGCGCCGGCGGCATTGCGTGGCGCAGTGTGCGGGGCAGGAAACGCGGCGTGGCGGCGGCGTAGCGGCTGAACGCGGCGCCATGGCGGTCGGCCAGGAACGCTTCCTCGGCGACCGCTGCGCGGCCCAGCAGCAAAGCGAGACCGGCGAGGGTCAGTGCGGCCAGCAGCAGCGAATGCGTGGCGACACCGAAGCCTGCGCCCGCGAGGACCGACAGCGAGTACAGCGGATGGCGGCACAGTGAGTAGGGGCCGTCGACGACCAGTTCGGCGTCCTTGCGGCCGGCGATGAACACCGAGCACCAGACGCGGCCGAGCACGGCGAGCACCACGCAGGCCAGGGCGACGGCGTCGAGCAGCGCGCTTGCGACCGCGCCGAGCGGCTGCGGCGTTGCGAACGCCGTCGCTGCCAGCAGCGCGAGGTAGCCGGCCAGCGTGGCGCGCAGGCGCGGGGTGCTGGCGGAACGCGTCATCGCTGCGACCGCTTGAAGTGGACGGCGTCGGCCTCCACACTTTGCCCCCGCCCGGGAGCACGGAGGCGCTGGCGATGGGACTTTTCCGCAGGAAGACCGAGATGATCGACCCCGCCGACGCGCTGCCCGGTCGCAGCGCAACGATGCCGGTGCCGGCCCGGCACTTCGTGAACGGCGCAGCGCTGCAACCCCCGTTCCCGGCCGGCGCCGAGGAGGCGTGGTTCGGACTCGGCTGCTTCTGGGGCGCCGAGCGGCTCTTCTGGAAGCTGCCGGGTGTGGTCTCGACGGCGGTCGGCTACGCGGGCGGCTACACGCCCAATCCCGGCTACGAGGAAGTCTGCTCGGGTCGCACGGGGCACACGGAAGTCGTGCGCGTGGTGTTCGATCCTGCGCGCATCGGCTATGCCGAGCTGCTGCGGGCGTTCTGGGAAAACCACGATCCGACGCAGGGCATGCGGCAGGGCAACGACGTCGGCACCCAGTATCGCTCCGCCGTGTACACCCACGGCGAAGCGCAGGCAGCTATCGCGCTTTCGAGCCGCGACGCTTACCAGTCGCGGCTGACGGCCGCAGGTTTCGGGCCGATCACTACCGAGATCGCGCCCGCGCGGGACTTCTACTACGCCGAGGAATACCACCAGCAGTACCTTGCCAAGAATCCTGCAGGTTATTGCGGCCTCGGTGGAACCGGCGTCGGTTGCCCGGTCGGCCTGGGCGCCTAGCAGGCCGCGCCGCTGGCGCGCCTGCCGCGGTCGCCATCAGGACTTCGGCGGCTCCTGGCCCGGCGCGGCGTCTTCCATCGGGAAGGTCTGCGCTCCGGGTGCCGGAGGCGGCGGCGGGGGCGGAGGAGGTGCGGCAGGGGCCGCGGCCGTGCCGCTGACCGTCGCGACCGACGACAGGAGGCGCCGCACCGCGTCCGTGTCGCGGCGCACCGAGCCATTGGTGATGTCCCCGGCCTCCACGCGGCGCTGACCGTAAAAGCGCGCGTTCGCCTTGCGGTCGATCGTGAGCGCCGTCCCGTCCAGGGCCAGACCGGCGAAGATTCCGCTGCTGCGCGAGTAGGAGTAGATCTCCGCGCGAAACGAGGCGTCGGTCGCTGCGGACGCGCTGCGCC
This sequence comes from Steroidobacteraceae bacterium, assembly GCA_044238215.1. Taxonomy (GTDB): domain Bacteria; phylum Pseudomonadota; class Gammaproteobacteria; order Steroidobacterales; family Steroidobacteraceae; genus UBA964. The sequence continues at coordinate 2,657 of JBIIDW010000175.1, read as the reverse complement.
CGACCGGCCCCGCGGCAACCGAGGCGTCACCGCCGAGAGTGAGCTTGCCGTCGCTGATGCCGTCGACGCCCGCGCGGGTCGTGAATACCAGCACGAGGTCGGTGGACTGCACGCCGACCTGCCAGCCGAAGCTGCCACCCGCCAGCGAAATGAACACCGGGTGGCTGAAGCGGCCGTCCCTGTCGCGTACCAGCAGCACGCCCTTGCCCGCCCTCAGGCCAACGCCGAAAGCGCCTTTCTTGACCTCAGGGATGACCGCGATGCCGTAGGCGCGCTGCAGCAGCAGGTCGGGGATGTACTGGTCGCGCTGCGCACGGAGTTGCTCCATGACCTCGGTGGCGAGAAGCACGCGGCCTTCCTCGCGGGCCTGCGCCAGTGCGGGTGCCGCCGAAGGCAGCGCGAGCAGCGCCAGCAGCAGAGCGGCGGCGCGGGCCGGTGCGGCGGTGAAGGCGGCGACGGCAGCGGCAAATCGGTGCATGGGCGGACTCCGGGATCGGCGCGGAATGTCCGGCAAGCTTAACTTAAGCGGGCAGCGGGCGGTCAGAAGTAGGCGGCGACGCCGATCCGTGCCTCGATGTTGTGGGTCAGCTTGTCGGGGCCGAGAAGGTCGGAGTAGTACACGCGGTCCTGAACGTCGAAGTGGACCGACAGACGGTCGGTCGGGAGGATGCGGAATCCCGCGCCGAAGTTCAGCGCGAACCGGCGCTTTTCCCCCGGATCGACCGCACCTACGCCGCCGATCAGGTAAAGCGCGCTGTTGAGCGTGCGGTTCGCGCCGAGGAACACTTCGCCGGGCAGGAAGTTCCAGCCGTAGGAGAGGGCGTAATAACGGACGCGCCGGTCCGGATCGAGCCCTGGCAGGGTCTGGCCGGGCAGGGTCGACTCGATGCTCGCGCGACCCAGCGTCGACTGCCCGAGGTCCGCCTGCACGAAATACTGGCTGGACAGGTGGTACACGGCGCGGACTCCGTAGGCGGGGCGGCTGCCGAAGTCTTCCGACCCCAGCACGCCGAACCATGCCCCGATCTCCGCGTTGCTCGCATCGACCTTCGCGCGGCGGACCTCACGCCTCGCCACGTCGGCGTCGATCACGCGGGGCGCGGGCGCTGCGGTCTCCGCAGTCGCCACCGCCGGCACCGGTGCCGCGGCCGCCGGCGCGGCCGGCCGCCATGGCAGACGCAGCGATGCACAGCCCGCGAGGGCGAGACAGGCGAGCGCCGCAACTGAAGCCCGTGCGCTCAGGGGAAGAACCCGATTCCGATTCGCCACTCGCTGATCTCCTCGGTGTCGGCGCCGCTGCCGTAGATGAACCGTCGCCGCAGGTCGAGCCTGAGGAACAGGGGGCCGGTCAGCGGCGCGCGCAGGCCCACGCCGGCGTAAGCCGTGCTGTCCGAGCGCCCGGTCGAACCCGCGATGGGCAGTCCCTCGGTTTCCTGCGCGACGCCATAGCCGGCCATGACGAAGGGTTCGATGCGCGCGCCACGCAGGAATGCGTAGCTGATGCCGGCCTCGACCAGGTAGAGGCTGCGCGAACTGCTGAGTATGTTGGACCCCGAAACCTCGGCCAGCAGACCCGGCGCGAGCCGCAGCCCCGCCTGGACCGCAGCCAACTTCCGGCCCTGCAGCTCACCTGCGAGGATGCCCGCCTCCCACCGGCGGTTGCCGAAGCCGTCGATCGTCCGCTCGGGGAACCCGGGCGCCGTGCCGTCGGCCAGCCGCGCGCGGTTGAGGTCCGCGGCGCGCGCCCAGCCTTCCTGGCCGCGTTCGGTGCGCAGCTTGACGAATTCGCCGCGCTGGAAAAGCACGTCGAGCGCTTCGCCGCGTACTGCGACCTGGGTCACGGGATAGCCCTCGGCCGGGCCGGTGCGAAGGTCGACGTAGGGTTCGGTGACGAACAGCCGCAGCGGCTCGCGCGCAGCCGCGCTGGCGGGGTTCGCCGCCGGCGCCAATGCGAGGATCAGGCCCCAGAGCAGCAGGACGGCCCGGATCGGGGGGCTCGGATATCGTGCGGGGCAGTTCACCGCGGGATCTTCCCGTACCGGGGGAGCCCCGGGCAAGCCGGCCGTGCGCCGGGCGCTCGGGCCGGCGCGCGGCATGTTAAGTTTAACGCGCGGTCCCATGTCGGCTTCGTGACCTAATTCCACAACGGCCGGGCGGCGGCCGGATACCTTTCCGGAAGCGCGCCCTGGCCCGATCACCGAGCGTTTTGCATGCCTCATCCGCCCAAGTTCTTCCGTCGGTCCGTCGCGGCATCGCGGGCGCTCCTGCGCCTGGCCCTGCTGTCAGTGCTGTCCGCCGCTGCCGGTGCGCAGGTGCCTGCCCCGGCCCCCGCCCCAGCGCCCGTCCCAGTCCCCGCCCCGGCGGCGGTTTCGCCGCCTGTCGATTCGGAGCTGCAGGCCATCAAGAAGGAGGCCGTCGACCTCAATCGCGAACTCGCGGCACTCGAGGAGGAACTGCTGTTTCCCGCCTCCACCCAGGTCGCGGTGTTCCTGTCACTCGACGTGGGCACGTTCTTCGGGCTCGAGTCGGTGCAGGTGAAGATCGACGACAAGGAAGTCGCGAACCATCTTTACTCTGAGCTCGACGTCGCCGCACTGCGTCGCGGCGGCGTCCAGCGCCTCTACCTCGGCAACGTTCGCGGCGGCGAGCACGAGGTG
>JBIIDW010000174.1:0-5323 GCA_044238215.1 Steroidobacteraceae bacterium | reverse complement strand
CTCGGCGGCCTCTCGACCGTGCTCGACGTCAAGATCCTCGACTACCCCACGCACGCTGCGTCGAAGCCGATCGCGATGATCCCGAACTGCGCGGCCACGCGTCACCTGCACTTCACGCTGGACGGCTCCGGTCCGGCCCGGCTGGAGCCGCCCGACCTGGCGCGCTGGCCGAAGATCGACTGGAAGCCCTCCGCGGAGTCGAAGCGCGTCAACCTCGACACGCTGACGCCCGCCGAGGTCGCGACCTGGAAGCCCGGTGACCGGCTGCTGCTCAACGGCCGCATGCTCACCGGTCGCGATGCCGCGCACAAGCGCATCGCCGAACTGTTCGCCAGCGGCAAGGGCCTGCCGGAGGGCGTGGACCTGCGCAACCGCGTGATCTACTACGTCGGCCCGGTCGATCCCGTGCGCGACGAGGTGGTCGGACCCGCGGGGCCCACGACCGCCACGCGCATGGACAAGTTCACCGAGATGATGCTCGAGAAGACGGGCCTCATCGCGATGATCGGCAAGGCCGAGCGTGGCCCGGCCGGCATCGAGGCGATTCGCAAGCACCGGGCCGCATACCTGATGGCCGTCGGCGGCGCCGCCTACCTCGTGTCGAAGGCCATCAAGGCCGCGCACGTCGTCGCCTTCGAGGACCTGGGCATGGAGGCGATCTACGAATTCGAGGTCAAGGACATGCCGGTCACGGTGGCGGTGGACGCACTGGGCACGTCGGTGCACCAGACCGGGCCGGCCGAATGGAGCCAGCGGATCGCCGCGTCCATCCCGGTCCGCAGCCGCTGAGGGGCGGCGCAGGTCAGGCGCGCCGCAGGTCCTCGAACGTCATCGCGTGAGCATGGCGCTCGTCGGCAGCGACATGCTCCCGTGAGACCACCTTCCACGCCTGCGGATCGAGCGACGGGAAATACGTGTCGCCGGCAACCTCCGCCTCGACTCGGGTCAGCAGGATGCGCGACGCCCGCGACAGCGCAAGCGAGTAGACCTCGGCCCCGCCGATCACCATGACCTCGGACGCGTCGCCGGCGGCGCTCAGCGCACCGTCCAGATCGGCGACGACGGTCACGGCGGGATCTGCGGGTCGGTAGTCGGGCCGCCGGGTCAGCACGATGTTGTGCCGGCCCGGCAGCGCGCGGCCGATCGACTCGAAGGTCCTGCGTCCCATGACCACGGGCTTGCCCAGGGTCGCCGCCTTGAAGCGACGCAGGTCCTCCGGCAGCCGCCAGGGCAGCCCGCCGTCGCGCCCGATCACGCCGTTGGCGGCGACCGCCACGACCAGCGTGATCACGGGGTGCAGCGGCACCGGGCGCAAGCCTCAGCGGCGACGCGTGCCACGCGCCGCGCCGGCGCCGGCCTTGGCCTTGGCCTTGGCCTTCGCCTTGGATTTGGACTTGGATTTGGACTTGGATTTGGACTTGGCCGTTGCCTTGGCCCTGCTGACCCGCTTGCGCCGCGTTGCCGGACGCTTGGGGGGCCACAGCATCGTGCCGCGACACTTCGGCGACCCGCAGTGGCACGCGAAAATCTCGTCCACGTTCGGTGGGTCGTCCTTGTCGCGGCCGATCTCGTAGTCGTAACCGAGCTCCTCGCCCTTCCCGATGTCACGGGTCGTCTCGATGAAGACCCTTCGGTTCTCGATCACGGACTCGCAGTTGCCGTCGCAGGAGTGGTTGATGAACCGCGAGTCGTTGCCGCCTTTCGTGGCGTCGATGACCGTTCGGCGATCGACGATGAAAAGAAACGTGTGGTTGTCCTCGATGGGGTTGTCGGCGTAGCGGGCATCCGCCTCGGCGTGCGAGAGCCGCTCGCCCACGTATTCGGCGATCCGCGTGCCCTTCGGGATGGCGCGCGCCGCGAACACCCCCTTGCCGTGGATTCTCGAGTTGCGGACCTTGATCCAGGGATTCACGGGGGCGGTGGGCATGAGCGGGATTCTCCTCGTCGTCAAACGGCCACCGGCGCGCGGATCGCGGGGTGACACTGGTAGTCGCGGAACTCGAAGTCCTCGAACACATAGTCGAACAGCGTCGGCGGCCGCCGGCGGATGTGCAGCACCGGGAGCGGGAAGGGTTGCCGCGAGAGCTGCAGGTCGGCCTGCTCGAGGTGATTGAGGTAAAGGTGGCAGTCGCCTCCCGTCCAGACGAAATCGCCCGGGGCGAGGTCGCACTGCTGGGCGATCATGTGCGTCAGCAGCGCGTAAGAGGCGACGTTGAACGGCACGCCGAGGAACACGTCGGCACTGCGCTGGTAGAGCTGGCAGGAGAGGCGCCCGCCCGCGACGTGAAACTGGAAGAACGCGTGGCAGGGCTGCAGCGCCATGCTGTCGAGCTCGCCGACGTTCCAGGCGCTGACGATGATCCGCCGCGAGTCGGGGGTCTCCCGAAGCTGGCGCAGCACGGTGGCAATCTGGTCGACGTGGCCGCCGGACGCGGTCGGCCACGAGCGCCACTGCCTGCCGTAGACCGGGCCGAGTTCGCCGTCGGCGTCTGCCCACTCGTCCCAGATCGTGACGCCGTGCTCGCGCAGATAGCGGACGTTGGTGTCGCCCCGCAGGAACCACAGCAGTTCGTGCACCACGGACTTCAGGTGGATCTTCTTGGTGGTGACCAGGGGGAATCCGGCGGCGAGATCGAAGCGCATCTGGTGCCCGAACACCGAAAGCGTGCCCGTGCCGGTACGGTCGGCCTTGCGGGTGCCCTCGAGCCGCACCCTCCGCATCAGGTCGTGGTACTCCTTCATCGCCCGGGGCTGCGATTGCCCGAGGGCTCGTTGCGGCGATAGGCCAGCACGAGCATCGCAACACCGACGGCAACCATGGGCAGCGAGAGCACCTGACCCATCGTCAGCATGCCCCCGAGGTAGCCGATGTGCGCGTCGGGGACGCGCCACACCTCGACCAGCGACCGCGCGGCCCCGTAGAGCACGAGGAACAGCCCGGAGGGCGCGAGACGCGGCCGTGGCCTGGACGTGAACCACCACAGCACCGCGAACAGCACGAGGCCCTCGAGGGCAGCCTCGTACAGTTGAGTGGCGTGGCGTACGACGCCGTCTACCCGAACCCCCCAGGGTACGTCGGTCTCTCGCCCCCAAAGCTCGCCGTTGACGAAATTGCCGAGTCGCCCGGCAAGCAGGCCGATCCCGGGAAGGGCGGCGGCGAAATCGAAGACGTCGGCGACGCGGCGGCCGCGGCGACGCGCGAACATCGCGATCGCGACGAGCACGCCCAGCAGGCCGCCGTGGAAGGACATGCCGCCCTCCCAGATGCGCAGTGGGTACAGCGCGTCCTCGCGCCAGTACGGGAAGCCGTAGAACAGCACGTAGCCGACGCGTCCGCCGAGGATCACGCCCAGCATCGCGAAGAAGATGAAGTCGTCCACGTCGGTGTCGGTCCAGGTCGAGCCGGGCAGCGCCGCGCGGCGCCGGCCCAGCCACCAGGCCGACGCGAAACCGACGAGATACATGATCCCGTACCAGTGCACCTTGACGGGCCCGATCTCGAACGCGATCGGGTCGAATCCGGGATAGACGAACATCAGGAGATTCTATCCCGTCCGGCCCGCGATCGGTCAGCCGCGCAGGACCCTGCAGAAGAAGGCCTTCAGGTAGCGCGTCTCCGGGATTGCGGGGTGCACCGGGTGATCCGGCGACTGCCCGCCGGCGTGGAGGACCTGCACCTCGGCGCCCGCCTGGCGTGCCGCTGCGTGGATTGCTCCGAGCAGGTCGTCTGCCGCGAGATGGTAGGAACACGAGCAGCTCACCAGCAGGCCGTCGTTGCCGAGCAGGCGCAGCGCAAGCTGGTTGAGCTTGCGGTACGCGGCCTGCCCCTGCGGCAACTCCTTGCGGCGCTTGACGAAGGCAGGCGGATCGACGACCACGGCATCGAAGCGTTCGCCGGCATCGACCATCGCGCCCAGCACCGCGAAAGCGTCGCCTCGGCGCAGGTCAGGCTCGAGCCCATGGGCCGCGGTATTGCGGCCCGCGCGCTGCAGCGCCGGCGCCGACGCGTCGACGCAGGTCACCGCGCCCGCCCCGGCCGCGGCCGCCGCGACGGCCCAGCCACCGGCATAGCTGCAGACGTCGAGCACCCGCGCGCCACGCGGCATGAACCTGCCGAGCAGGCTGCGGTTGAATGCCTGGTCGTAGAACCAGCCGGTCTTCTGCCCCTCGGCGAGGGCGGCGCTGAACCGCAGCGCCGGGCCGCCGGGCCAGCTCTCGACCACCTCGACCTCGTCAGGCAGGCCTCCCCAGGCGGAACTCACCACTGACGGCAACCCCTCCAGCGCGCGGGAACTGCCGTCGTTCTTCCAGACCAGCACGCGCGGACCGAGCACTTCCCGGATCGCCTCCTCCACCAGCGGCCGCAGCCGTTCCATGCCGAGCGTGGAGGACTGGCCCACGACCACGTCGCCATAGCGATCGAGCACGAGACCCGGCAGGCCGTCGGACTCGCCGAACACCCAGCGGTAGTGCGGAGTGGCGTGGAGGCGCTCGCGCAGCGCGAGCGCGCTGCGCAGGCGGGCAGCGACCAGGGGTGTGTCGACGGGCCGCGACGGGTCGCGCGACAGGATTCGCGCTGCGATCAGCGTCGCGGGATTCGCGTAGGCGTAAGCGATGAACTGGCCGCGATCGCCGAGCACGCGCACCAGGCCGCCGGGCTCGAGGTCCACCAGCGGCGTGGCCGCGGTGTCGACCTCGTTGCTGAACACCCATAGGTGGCCCGCCCGCAGGCGCCGGTCCTCGCCGCGCCGCAGCACGAGCGGGGGAAACGAATCAGGGTCGGAGGGGTGCGGCAACCGGGGAACCCGTCGCGTCGGATATATTGCCCGGCCATTCTACTCAATCGGATCACGCCGATGACGACGCCCGACGCGGCCGACCCGACGCTCACGCGAGCGCTGGCGGCGAGCCCGTACCTGCGGCGGCACGCTGCACACCCGGTCGCCTGGTTACCCTGGGGTCGCCAGGCGATCGAGCGCGCCCGCGAGCTCGATCGTCCGCTCCTGCTCGTCATCGGCCGCGGCTCCAGCGAGGCCTGCCGCCGGATGGCGCGCGACTGCTTCGAGGATCCCGCCACCGCGGCGCTGATGAACGAAGGCTTCGTCAACGTCGTGGTCGATGCCGAGCAGCGCCCGGACGTCGATCGCTGCTACCAGGCCGCACACTCCCTGCTGACCCAGCAGCCGGAGGACTGGCCACTGACGCTGTTCCTCTCGCCCCGGGACCTCGTCCCCTTCTTCGGCGGCACCCGGCTGGCGGCCGTGGCGGAGCGCAACCGGCCCGGGTTCGCGCAGATCCTGCAGCGCGTCGCGCGCCTGTGGCG
>JBIIDW010000173.1:0-5327 GCA_044238215.1 Steroidobacteraceae bacterium | reverse complement strand
GCGGTGCGGCTGAGCCGCGACGACGTCGATTCCCAGGCCTACGCGGCGTCGCCGCGGGAACCGTCCGCGGGCGGCGGCTACGCCGCGCCGGCGGGCGGGCGTTAGGTGCGCGCCGTGGCGGCTCCCGGGGAATACGACGTGGTGGTGGTCGGCGGCGGGCCGGCGGGCGCCACCGCCGCCACCGACCTGGCGCGAGCCGGCTGGTCGGTGCTGCTGCTCGACCGTGCCGGCCGCATCAAGCCCTGCGGCGGCGCGATTCCACCGCGGCTGATCCAGGAGTTCGACATCCCGGACTCGCTGCTGGTCGCGCGTATCCGTTCGGCGCGGATGATTTCCCCGACGCAGCGCCAGGTCGACATGCCGATCGAGGGCGGTTACGTCGGCATGGTGGACCGCGACACCTTCGACGAGTGGCTGCGCAACCGCGCCGCCTACGCCGGCGCGGACCGGCGCGCAGGCACCTTCGAGCGCCTGACTCGCGACGAGGATGGCAAGGCCATCGTCCACTACCGCGGACGTGACGGTGCGGACGCGGGCGTCGACTCGCAGGTGCGCGCCTCCATGGTGATCGGCGCCGACGGCGCGCGTTCCGAAGTCGCGCGCCAGTGCATTCCGGGCGCCGAGGAAGTGCCGTTCGTCTATGCCTATCACGAGATCCTGCGGACGCCGTCCGCGGCGCCGGCGGACTACGATGGCACGCGCTGCGAAGTGCACTACCGCGGGCAGCTCTCGCCTGATTTCTACGCGTGGATATTCCCGCACGGCGACACCATCAGCGCCGGGGCCGGCACCGCGCTGAAGGGCTTCTCGATCCGCGGCGCCGTCGACGACCTGCGCCGGGCCACCGGCCTCGAGGGCGCGCAGGTCGTCAGGCGCGAGGGCGCGCCGATCCCGTTGAAGCCGCTGCGACGCTGGGACAACGGCCGCGACGTGCTGGTCACCGGCGACGCCGCCGGGGTGGTCGCGCCCGCCTCGGGCGAGGGCATCTACTACGCGATGGCCGCGGGACGCATGGCTGCCGAGGCGGTCGACCGCACGCTGCGCACCGGCGACGTGCGCGCGCTGCGCCTGGCGCGGCGCCAGTTCATGAGCGCACACGGCCGCGTGTTCTGGATCCTGGGCATCATGCAGCGCTTCTGGTATTCGAGCGACGCGCGCCGCGAGCGCTTCGTGACGATGTGCCGCGATCCGGACGTGCAGCGGCTGACCTGGGAAGCGTACATGCACAAGCGGCTGGTCCGCGCGCGGCCGATGGCGCACCTGCGCATCTTCCTGAAGGACGTCGCACACCTGCTGGGCCTTGCCCGCGCGTGAGCGCGCTGGTCGAGAGCGGGCGGATTGCCGAACTGATCCTGCTGCTGGTGGCGCTCGAGGCGCTGGCGTTCGCCCTGCTCGGGCGGCGCGTCCGCGGCCTCGAACTCGGCGGGCTCGCGGGCACGCTGGCTGCGGGCGCCGCGCTGCTGCTGGCGCTGCGGGCCGCGCTGCGTGCCGAGCCGTGGACCGCGGTCGCCGGCTGGCTGGCGCTGGCGGGCGTCGCGCACGCGGCGGACCTGCTGCGGCGCTGGCGGGGCAGCGGCCAGGGCCGCTAGAGCGAGATCGTCGTCTCGAAGACCATCGTCGCGCTGCCGACGATCCAGACGCCGGCGAGGCCGCCGTCGCCGAACTCCAGTTCGACCTCCACGCGGCCTGGCCGGTGCAGCGACGCTCCCTGGGCCCCCGTGAACGCCGAGCGGTTGCCGTCGCGCGGCAACAGACCGGCCTGGGCCAGGTAAGCGCCGAGCAGGCCGTGGGCATTGCCGCTGACCGGGTCCTCGGGGATGCCGATGGACGGGCAGAACATGCGCGACTCGGTCAGGCAGCCGGGCTCCTGCGAACTCAGCGTGAAGACGAAATGGCCGGCGGCGCCCAGCTGCGCGGACAGGGTCGAGAGCCGGGCGAAGTCGGGTTTCATCTGCCGCAGCTGCTGCGGGCCGCGCACGCCGATCAGCAGCCGCGTGCCCGAGCTGCCGGCGATGCGCAGCGGGCAGCGCGGGTCGAGGTCGTGCGTGGACAGCGCCAGCGCGTCGAGCACGGCGAGGCGCTCGCGGTCCGACAGCTCCCGGCCCAGCGGCGGCGCGGGCTGGCGGATCGCGATGCGGCGGCCGGTGCCGGTGCCGCGGACCTCGACGTCGACGAGCCCCGCACGCTGACGCTGCCGGAGCCGCACGGGCGTACCCTCGCGGCGCGACAGCACGTAGTGCGCCGCCACGGTGGCGTGGCCGACGAAGGCCGACTCCGTGCGGGGCGTGAAGAAGCGCACGCGCAGATCGTGGTCGGCGCCGTCGGCCTTCAGGACGAACGCGGTGTCGCCGTTGTTGAGCTCGCGCGCGATCCCGAGCATCTCGTCGTCGCTGAGCGAGTCGGCCCCCAGTACGACCCCGGCGGGGTTGCCGGTGAACAGGCGGGTGGTGAAGGCATCGACCTGGAAGACGTGGATGGTACGACCCATGTCGGGGCCTCCCTGCCGCCGCGAAGGGCGCGATTGTAGGGGCACGGCCCCGGCGATGCACGCCCGATGCCGCCACGGCGGGGCCCCGGGTGCCTGCGAGCGCTTGCATCCGGCGGCGCAGGCGGCAGAATGATGCGCTGCCATGGGGTGGCCCCTTCGGGCCTGAGACGCTGCGTTCCGCGGCGAACCCTTTGAACCTGATCCGGTTAGTACCGGCGGAGGGACTGGTCATGACTGCTGCCCGCGCGCGGATCCGCCGCGCCCCGCTCATCGTTCCCTGCCTGCTGCTGGCCTGCCCCGTGCCCGGGGCAGCCGCCGAGCCCCTGGAAGAAGTCGTCGTCACCGCGAGCCTGCGGCGGGTCGCCGCCCTGGAGCTGCCGGCGAGCGTCACGGTGCTCGACGGCAGCACCCTGCGCCAGGCCGGTCTGCAGCACCTGCAGGACGTGCTGCCGCTGGTGCCGAACCTCAACTGGGCCTCGGGCACGTCGCGCCCGCGTTACTTCCAGCTGCGGGGCATCGGCGAGACCGACCAGTGGCAGGGCGCGCCGAACCCCTCGGTGGGTTTCCTGATCGACGGCATGGACTTCTCGGGCGTCGGCATGCCGGCCACGCTGATCGACCTCGCGCAGGTCGAGGTGCTGCGCGGGCCGCAGGGCACGACCTACGGCGCCAACGCACTGGCGGGGCTGATCAGCGTGGAGACCCGCCGTCCCGAGGCCGCGCCCTCCGCGCGGCTCGAGGCCACGCTCGGCGATCGCGACACCGGTTCCGTCGGCGCCGTTGCGGGCGGCGGGATCGGCGACACGGACGCTGCGTGGCGGCTCGCCGCGCAGCGCTTCCGCGGCGACGGTTTCCGCCGCAACGCCGCGCTGGGGCGCGACGACACCAACGGTTACGACGAGACGACGCTGCGTGGCCGGCTGTCGCTGGTGGCGGGCGACGCGCTCGACGTCGACCTCGCGGCGCTGTGGGTCGACCTCGACAACGGCTTCGACGCCTTCGCGCTCGACAACTCGCGCGTCACGCGCAGCGACGACCCGGGCCGCGACGCACAGCGCTCGCGCGGGCTGTCGGCGACCGTGGCGTGGCGGGGCCCGTCGGCATTCGAGCTGCGCAGCGTGACCGCGGTCACCGACTCCGACATCGTCTATGCCTTCGACGGCGACTGGGGCGCCGACGCGGACTACGACTTCACCTCGCGATTCCTGCGCTCGCACCGCACGGCGAGCCAGGACCTGCGGCTGGTGTCGACGGAGACGGCCGGCGAACCGGGAGGCTGGTCGTGGGTCGGCGGCGCCTACGCGCTGCGCGTCGACGAGAGCAACGACCAGCTCGACCTCTACGGCGGCGAGGTGTACCGCGCACTCGTCAGCGACTACCGGGCCGACAGCCTCGCGCTCTACGGGCAGCTCGAATACCGCCCCGCGGCGCGCTGGCGCGTTGCCGCCGGGCTGCGCGCCGAGCGCCGCAGCGCACGCTACCGCGACACCGACGGCAGCGATTTCGCGCCGCGCGAGGACATGCTCGGCGGCAACCTTTCGCTCGAGTTCCAGCCTCACGCGGGGCGCAGCGCCTACCTGACGCTGTCACGTGGCTACAAGGGCGGCGGCTTCAACATCGGCGCGGCGGTGCCGGAGGCGCGCCGCCAGTACGACGCGGAGCTGCTGACCAGCCTGGAACTCGGCTGGAAGCTGCGCGGCGCCGGCGGCCGCCTCGGGCTCGACCTCGCGGCGTTCTACATGCGCCGCTCCGCGCAGCAGGTGAGCACCTCCGTGCAGGTCGATCCGGGCGACCCGCTGTCGTTCATCTACCTGACCGACAACGCCGCCCGTGGCGAGAACCACGGGCTGGAGGCGACCCTGCGCTGGCAGGCGGGGCCGCGGCTGTCGCTCGGCGCGACGCTCGGCCTGCTCGAGACGCGCTACCTCGACTACGTCGTTGGCGGTCGCGACCTCGCGGGCCGGGGCCAGGCGCACGCGCCGCCCTATCAGGCGTCGCTCACCGCGGAGTTCCGCGATCCGCGCGGCTGGTTCGCCCGCGCCGACCTGCAGGCCGTGGCCGGGTTCTATTTCTCGGACAGTCACGACCAGCGCTCGCTGCCGTACGAGCTGCTGAACCTGCGCGCCGGCTACGAGACCGCCCGCTGGGGCGCGAGCCTGTGGGTACGCAACGCGCTCGACGCGGACTACGCGCAGCGCGGGTTCTTCTTCGGCAACGAACCGCCGGACTTCCCCGAGCGCCTGTACGTGCAGCTGGCCGACGGCCGCCAGGCCGGGCTGTCGGCGTGGATGGCGCTGCGCTGATGCCGGTGGCCGAACTGCTCTCGCTCGCCGCCGGCGTCGCCTACGCCGTGCTCGCGGTTCGCCAGAACCGCTGGTGCTGGGCGTTCGGCGCCATATCGTCGGGCATCCTCGTCCCGCTGTCCTGGCGCGCCGGGCTGCCGATGCAGTCGGGCCTGCAGGCGCTCTACGTCGGCATGGCCGTCTACGGCTTCTGGCGCTGGTCGCGCGCGGGGAGTGCGGCCGCCGTCGGCCTGCCGATCACGCGCTGGCCGGCGCGCCGGCACGTCGTGCTGCTGGCGTGCATCGGGCTGCTGGCGGTCCTGCTCGGGCCCCGGCTCGCGGCGCTGACGTCGGCGGCCTGGCCCGTGCTCGACACGGTCGCCACCGCGGGCAGCCTGGTCGCCACCTGGATGGTGGCGAGGCTGCAGCTGGAGAACTGGGCTTACTGGATCGTGGTCGACGCGCTGTCGATCTTCCTCTACGCCTCGCAGGGCCTCGCGTTCATCGCGCTGCTCTACGCCATCTACCTGGTGATCGCCGTGTTCGGCCTCGTGACC
>JBIIDW010000172.1:0-5342 GCA_044238215.1 Steroidobacteraceae bacterium | reverse complement strand
ACCGACGGTGCCCGTGACGCGGACGTCGCCCGCGAGGTCGACCCGCTGAGCCCCCTGCGGGATCGAGCCGGAGTCCGCCGCGACGCGCCACGGCCCGGCCGCAGCGTCGTCCACCTGCATTCGGGGGCGCTCCAGCAGCACGGTCAGCGTGGCAGGGTCCTGCCGGATCGCCTCCGCCTGCAGGCGGTAGCGCGGCCGGCCGTCCGCGCCGGTCTCGACGATCTCGGCGCCGGTGGCGGAGTAACCCGGGTCCTGCGCCGCCGCCGCGGGCTCACCCGTGGTCGCGTCCGGCCCGGTGCCCGCGCAGCCTGCCAGCGCGGTGGCGGCCAGCCCGGCCGTCGCCGCGGCGAGCCTGCGTCGGCCGTTCATACCACGCCGCTGCGCAACAGGTCGTGGACGTTCAGCGCCCCGACCAGGCGACCGTCGTCGTCGACCACCGGCAGCGCGGTGATGCGGTGCGTCTCCATGAGGTGCACCGCCTCCGCAGCGAGCTCGCGCGGGCCGATGGTCCGGCAGCGGCGCGTCATGACGTCGTCGATCAGCGCGGCGTGCACGTCGATCCGGCGGTCGAGGGTGCGCCGCAGGTCGCCGTCGGTGTAGACCCCGGCCACCCGCTGCTCGCCATCGATCACGACCGTCATGCCGAGGCCCTTGCGCGACATCTCCAGCAGGCCCGCCGCCAGCGGCGTGCCGAGCCCGACGGCCGGCACGTCTGCGCCGCGCCGCATCACGTCGTCGACGTGCAGCAGCAGGCGCCGGCCCAGCGATCCGCCCGGGTGCGAGCGGGCGAAATCCTCGGCCGTGAAGCCGCGCGCCTCGAGCACGGCGATGGCGAGGGCGTCGCCCATCGCCAGCGTGGCTGTGGTGCTGGCGGTGGGCGCGAGGTTCAGCGGGCAGGCTTCCTCGGGCACGCTGACGTCGAGGTGCACCGCCGCGGCGCGGGCGAGGGTGGAGGCCGGGTTGCCGGTGGCCGCGACCAGCGGCACGCCGAGCCGGGCGATGTGCGGCAGCAGCGTCAGGATCTCCGGGGTCTCGCCCGAGTTCGACAGCGCGAGGACCACGTCGGTGCGGGTGATCATGCCGATGTCGCCGTGGCTGGCCTCGGCCGGGTGCAGGAAGAACGCGGGCGTGCCGGTGCTGGCGAGCGTGGCGGCGACCTTGCCGCCCACGTGTCCCGACTTGCCCATGCCGGTGACGACCACGCGGCCACTGCAGCCGAGCAGCAGGCGGCAGGCGGCGGCGAAAGGTTCGCCGACCCGGCCGAGCAGCGTGGCGAGCGCGCGCGACTCGATTTCGAGCGCGCGACGGCCGGCAGCGAGCAGCGTACCGTCGTCGTCCCGATGCGCGGGGGGAGTCATGAATGGCATGATACCCGGATGAGGTCCCCAAGCCATGCACCCCGATAAGGTCGCCGAGCTGATCCGCGCCGGCATTCCCGGCGCCGACGTACGCGTCCTCTCCGACGACCAGACGCATTTTTCCGCGGTGGTCGTCGCGGCGGCGTTCGCCGGCAAGCGCAGCATCGCGCGGCACCAGATGGTCTACGCCGCGCTCGGGCCGCTCGTCGGCCGCGAGATCCACGCGCTCTCGATCGAGGCGCTGGCGCCGGGCGAACCCGGCGCCGGCCGCTGACGGCGCGCGGGGCCCGCATGGACAAGCTGCAGATCCACGGCGGCGTGCCGCTCGAGGGCGAGGTTCGCATCTCCGGCGCGAAGAACGCCTCGCTGCCGATCCTCGCCGCCACGCTGCTCTCCGACGGTCCGGTCTCGATCGGCAACGTCCCGCACCTGCAGGACGTGACGACGATGATCGAGCTGCTCGGCCGCATGGGAGTCTCGGTCACGGTCGACGAGCGGATGCGCGTCGAGGTCGACCCCAACACGCTGCGCCAGTCGGTCGCGCCCTACGAGCTGGTCAAGACCATGCGCGCCTCGATCCTGGTGCTCGGCCCGCTGGTCGCGCGCTTCGGCCAGGCCGACGTGTCGCTGCCGGGCGGCTGCGCGATCGGCGCGCGGCCCGTGAACATCCACGTCGCGGGCCTGCAGGCGATGGGCGCCGACATCTCCATCGAGAACGGCTACATCCGCGCCCGCGCCTCGCGGCTGCGCGGCGCCCGGCTGGTGCTCGACACCGTTACCGTGACCGGCACCGAGAACCTGCTGATGGCGGCGGTGCTCGCCGAGGGCGAAACCGTGCTCGAGAACGCCGCGCGCGAGCCCGAGGTGGTCGACCTCGCCGAGTTCCTGGTGTCGATGGGCGCGAAGATCCGCGGTGCCGGCACCGACAAGATCGTCATCGAGGGTGTCGAGAAGCTGCGCGGCACCCATTACGAGGTGCTGCCGGACCGCATCGAGACCGGTACCTACCTGGTCGCCGGCGCGATCACCCGCGGCAACGTGCGCGTGCGCAACACCCGGCCCGACCACCTCGACGCGGTGCTCGCCAAGCTCGAGGAATCGGGCGCGCGGGTCGGCCGCGGCGACAACTGGATCGAGATCGACATGCGCGGCCGCCGGCCGCGTGCGGTGGACGTGCGCACGGCGCCCTATCCGGCTTTCCCGACCGACATGCAGGCGCAGTTCGCCGCGCTCGACACCGTCGCCGACGGCGTCGGCACGATCATCGAGACGATTTTCGAGAACCGCTTCATGCACATGCTCGAGATGCGGCGCATGGGGGCGGAGATCCGGCTCGAGGGCAACACCGCGATCATCAAGGGCGTGCCCTCACTGCAGGCCGCGCCGGTCATGGCGACCGACCTGCGCGCGTCGGCCTCGCTGGTGCTGGCCGGCCTCGTGGCGGAAGGGCGCACGGACATCGAGCGCATCTACCACATCGACCGCGGCTACGAGTCGATCGAGGAAAAGCTGTCGCAGCTCGGTGCGCGCATCCGTCGCGTGCCCGGCTGATCCGCACGCTGCCGGTTCGGGCCCTCAGCGCGCCCGCGTCGCCGCCTGCGGGCGCTCGACCACCGGCACCTCCACCTCGGCGACCTCGGCGCCGCGCTGGACGCGCAGCCGCAGGCGGCCGCCCGGCGCGGTCGCGGCGATCCGGGCCAGCGTGTCCTGCGCGCTCGCCACGTCGCGCCCGTCGATCGCCAGCACGAGGTCGCCCGGCCGCAGCCCCGCCTCGCGCGCCGGTCCCTGGACGTACAGGTTCGTCACCAGGACGCCGCCCCGCGCGAGCCCGATCTGCCGCGCCTGCGCGTCGTCGACGTCCTCAGGGACGATGCCGATCCAGCCGCGGATCACGCGCCCCCGGGTGGTGATCTCGCCGATCACGCCGCGGACCAGGTTGACGGGGATGGCGAAGCCGATGCCCTCGACGCCGAGGTTCTTGGCGATCACCGCGGTGTTGATGCCCACCAGCTCGCCGCGCGCGTTGATCAGCGCGCCGCCCGAGTTGCCGACATTGATCGGCGCGTCGGTCTGGATGAAGTTCTCGAACGTCGCGACGCCGAGCTGGCCGCGGCCGGTCGCGCTGACGATCCCCTGGGTGACGGTCTGCGAGAGCCCGATCGGGTTGCCGATCGCCAGCACCACGTCGCCCACCCTGAGCTGGTCCGAGCGGCCGAGCGGCATCACCGGCAGCGCCGGCAGCTTGACGCGCAGCAGCGCGAGGTCGGTGTCAGGGTCGCGGCCGACGATGGAGGCCTCGGCGACGCGGCCGTCGGCGAGCTGCACCCGGATCGAGTCGGCGTCGGCGATGACGTGGTGGTTGGTGACGATCTGGCCAGCGGCATCGACGATGACGCCCGAGCCCAGAGAGCGCTCGACGCGCTGCCGGTAGCGTGGCCCGAGCTCGCCGAACGGATCCTCGAAGAGGTTGCGGGGCACGCGCTCGGTGACGACCCGCGCGGTATAGATGTTGACCACCGCCGGGGCGGCCCGGTCGACCGCCGGGGCATAGCTGGCGCCGGTGCCCGCGGACCCGCCGGGGCTCGCCGGCGCGACCACCGGCAGCGCTTCCGCGTTGCCGGCCGGCGTGCCGGTCGCCGCGACGACCGGCGCCTGCCCGGCGGCGACGCCTGCGGCTGCGCCCGCGGCCGCGGCGGCCGCGGCGGGCGGGGCGGCGGGCGCCGCCCGCGGCAGCAGGTCCGGGCGGATCACGACGGCCACGAAGGCGAGGGCGAGTCCGCCGACGACGGAACCAGCAAGGAAGATCAGACCGCTCTGGCCGCGCAACATGGTCGTGTTCCCGGGCAGGAGATGCAGGACGGGTGTTGTGTATAATGCCGCGATTCCCGGTCTTTTCCGTACAGTCAGCCCGCGCCGACCGGCGGGTGGAGAGTGAGCCTAATGAGCGAAGCGGTTAGCGGATCCCCGGAAGAGGTCGACACCAGTCGGCGCAAATTCCTGACGGCAGCGACGGCGGCCACCGGGGCGGTGGGCGCGGGCTTCGTGGCGGTGCCCTTCATCGCCTCCTGGAAGCCTTCCGAGCGGGCACGGGCCCTCGGCGCGCCGACCGAGATCGACGTCTCCAAGATGGAGCCCGGCCAGATGGTCGTCGCCAGCTGGCGCAAGCAGCCGGTCTACGTGGTGCGCCGCACCCCGGAGATGGTCGCGGCGCTGCCCAAGGTCGACCCCAGCCTGAAGGATCCGGCCTCCGCGGATTCGAGCCAGCCGGAGTACACGAAGAACGGCACGCGGGCCATCAAGCCCGAGTACCTCGTCGTCTACGCCACCTGCACGCACCTCGGCTGCCTGCCGAAGGAGCACTTCAAGCCGGGTGACGCGCTGCTCGGTACCGACTGGCCGGGCGGCTTCTTCTGCCCCTGCCACGGCTCCAAGTTCGACCTGGCCGGCCGCGTGTTCGCGGGCTCGCCGGCGTCGCTGAACCTCGCCATTCCGCCGCATGCCTTCGAGTCGGAGACCAAGCTGGTCATCGGCGTCGATCCGGCCGCCGCCAAAGGAGCAGCCTGATGGCCGCCACCCCTGAGTCCGCCGCCGGGAAGGGCGGCTTCCGCGCCTGGCTGAACAAGCGCCTGCCCGTCGACGAGTTCGTCGAGTCGCAGCTCACCGGTTACTTCGCGCCGAAGAACTTCAACATCTGGTACTTCTTCGGGGCGCTCTCGCTGCTGGTGTTCGTGATCCAGATCCTCACGGGCATCTTCCTGACGATGCACTACAAGCCGAGCGAGGCGGAAGCCTTCAACTCGGTCGAGTACATCATGCGCGAGGTCGAGTGGGGCTGGCTGATCCGGTACATGCACTCGACCGGCGCCTCCTTCTTCTTCATCGTCGTCTACCTGCACATGTTCCGCGCGATGATGTACGGCTCGTACCGGGCGCCGCGCGAGCTGCTGTGGATCCTCGGCATGCTCGTGTACCTCGCGCTGATGG
>JBIIDW010000171.1:0-5348 GCA_044238215.1 Steroidobacteraceae bacterium | reverse complement strand
TATCGGCGGCGCCTTGGCGGAGCCAGCCTCCGCACGCGGCGGCTCGACCGGCAGCCAGCGAGCGATCTCGGCGCGCAGTTCCGCCAGCGGGATCGGCTTGGTCAGGAACCCGTCCATGCCGGCGTCCAGGCACGCCTGCCGCTGCTCGGCGCCGGAGTGGGCCGTGAGCGCGACGATGGGGGTGCGGCGGCCGCTGGCCTCCGCTCGGCGGATGCGCGCCGTCGCGGTGGCGCCATCGATGTCGGGCATGTTCATGTCCATCAGCACCAGGCTGAAGGTCTCGCTGGTGGCGCGGGCCACGGCGTCACGACCGCCGTTGACCGTGACGTAGGGCACCCCGATCTCGTCCAGCATGCCCTCGAGCACGGCGCAGTTGACCGGGTGATCCTCCGCGATCAGCACGCGCCCGAGCAGCAGCCCGCGGGCCGTTTCGTCGACCCTGCGCGATCCGGTGGCGGTGCCGGCGTCGGCGTGTTCCATGCCGAGCGCGCGGGCGAGCACGTGCGCCAGCATGGCCGCGCGCAACGGCTTCTCCAGCGGCTGCACCCTGCCGCCGCACTCCGCGACCCCGAGGCTGTCGAGTGTGGCCGGGGAGCCGGCGAGCACCAGCGCCCCGCGGCCCAATTCACCGCTGCAGGCCTCTCGATACGCTAGGAATTCACCGCGGCAGCTGTCGAGGTCGAGCACGACGGCCTGCGCGCCGTCGCCGCGCGCCGCGAGCTCGGCCAACGCCCCGGGCGTCGGTTGCGTCCACTCGGCGGTGGCGCCGTGGACGACCGCCAGGCGCCGGACGGTGTCGGCGAAAGCGCGCCGGCGCGACACGACCACCACCCGACGACCCGCCAGCGTCGCCGGACGATCGATCGGGCCAGCCGTCTCGAACGCCACGCGGATCGTGAAGGTCGAACCCACGCCGACCTCGCTGTCGACGGAGATCGTGCCGCCCATCAGGGTCACGAGGTCGCGGCAGATCGACAGTCCCAGTCCCGTCCCGCCGAACTTCCGGGTCGTGGTTTCGTCGGCCTGCTCGAACGGCTCGAAAATCTTCTCGCGCACCTCCGGCGGCATGCCGACGCCGGTATCGCGCACGGCAATCGCCACGGTCATCCGGTCCGCATTGCGCTCGACCACGTCTGCCGTGACCGTCACCTCTCCCGAGGGCGTGAACTTGATCGCGTTGCCGAGCAGGTTGAGGATCACCTGGCGCAGCCGCAGCGAATCGGCAACCAGCATGCAGTCGATCTCGGGCGCCGGCGCCGCGCTGAGCTCGAGGCGCCTCGCGTGGGCCTGGCTCGCGAGCAGGTCGACGGCTTCGCCGAGTACCGTCGCCAGGTCCATGGGCGCGAGGTCGAGCGTCAGCTTGCCCGCCTCGACCTTGGAGATGTCGAGGATGTCGTTGAGGATGTACATCAGCGAACTGGCCGACGAGGTCAGGCTCGTGGCGAGACGCTGCTGGCGTTCGTCGAGACGGGTGCGGGTCAGCAGCTGGCCCATGCCGACGATGCCGTTCATCGGCGTGCGGATCTCGTGGGACATGCGCGCGAGGAAATCGCTCTTTGCGCGCGTGAGCCGCGCGAGTTCGACGTTGCTGGCACGGAGTTCCGCGGTCCGCTCCTGCACCTGCGTCTCCAGCCGCGCGGCAAGCTCGGCAGCGAGGCGCAGCTTGCGCTGCTGACGGGCGTGCCAGGACCAGAGCGCCAGCACCAGGACGACCAGGTAGAGCGCGTAGGCCACCGGCGACCGCCACGGTGCCGGCGCGACGACGATCGGCAGCCGGAAGACCTGTGCTGCCGCCACGCCATCCGAATTCGCGCCGCGCACCTCGAGGACGTAGCTGCCCGCGTCCAGGTTGGTGTAGGTGAGGCGTCGCTCCGCCGTCGGCGGCGTCCACGCGTCGGAGAACCCGACGAGGCGGTGCGTGTAGGTGTTCTTCAGAGGTGCGGTGAAGTCGAGCGCCGCGAACTCGAGGGTCAGCACCGAATCCCGGTACCCCAGCGGCAGCCGCTTGAGCCGCGCGAGGGGCGCCTGCAGTCGGGCGGGTTGCCCGAGCACATCGATGCGAGTCAGCACGGTGGCCGGACCGACCGGGGTGGCCTGAAGCACCTCATCCGGGCTGAACAGGTTGATGCCACCTGCACCGGCGAACGCGAGCCGTCCGTCGGACATCGCGAGGTGAGCGCCGAAGTTGAAATCCTCGCCCTGCAGTCCATGCTCGCGGTGGAACACCTTGATGGCGCGCGTGCGCGGATCGAGCCGCGTCAGCCCGCGGTCGGTGCTGAGCCACACTCCGCCACCGCGATCCGGTCGGATCCCGTAGATGGTGTCGCCGCCGAGGCCGTCGACCGTCGAGTAATTCACGAAGCGCAGCGAGGCCGGTTCGCGCACCGAACCCTCGATCCGGTCCAGCCCGCCGCCCGACGTGCCCACCCAGACGCTGCCGGCGCGGTCGATGTACAGCGCGAAGATGGTGCTGGAGGCGAGGCCGTCGGTGCGGGCGGGGTCGCGCTGCCACGACCCGAGCGAGCGGCCATCGACCGTGAACGCGTGCAGGCCCTTGCCGTCCGTCCCAACCCAGATCGTCCCGTCCTCGGCCTGTGCCAGCGCGGTCACGAAGGCGCGCGCCAGCGGCGATGCAGCGCGGCCGGCATCGCCCAGGCGCGCGACGCGCATCGTCACCGGGTCGATGACCGCGATCCCGTCGCCGAACGTGCCAACGAGGATGCGGCCGTCGAGCAACTGGAGCAGCGACATGACCTTCTGGGTGCTCACCGCGCCGGGGCTGCCATCGCCGCTGCCAGGACGGCGAATTGAACCGTCCGGTCCGATGCGGACGAGTCCTCCGGCCATGGTGCCGACCCACAGGGCCCCACTGCGGTCCTTCAGCAGCGCCATGACACGCGGATCCGCGGCAGGCGCCTCGCCGAGCACGGCCGTGGCGGACGCTGCCGATCCGGAGCGCGGATCGAAGCGGAACAGGCCGCCACCCAGCGTGCCGACCCACAGCCTGCCATCGCCGGCTTCCGCCATCGCGAACGGCTGGTGGCCGCCGAAGGCGTCGGTGCGGACGCTGCCGAATGCCCAGCTGCGTGGATTCCAGCGGCTCACGCCACCGGCACGCGTGCCGACCCACAGCAGGCCGCCGCGGTCCTCGAACAGCGCAAGTACCTGGTCGTCGCGCAACGACGCAGGATCGGCCGCATCGTGCCGGAAGCGGGTGAAGCGCCCGTTGCTCCGGTCCATGAGGTGCAGCCCCGCAGAGGTGCCCACCCACAGCCTGCCCGCACGATCCTCGTGGATTGCCGCGACATCGCCCGACGCCAGCGCCGACGCATCGGCCTCGACCGGCGCAAATGTGGTGAAGCCCTCGCCGTCGCGCCGCGCAAGGCCGCGGTCCAGCGTGCCGACCCACAGCATCCCGGAGCGGTCGACGTAGAGCGTCTTGACCCGATCGCTGGGCAGCGATTCAGGCTGGCCGGGGTCGTGCGTGAAGCGTTCGAAACGGTCGGTACCCGGGATCCAGCGGTTCAGTCCCGCCGGAGTACCCACCCAGATGGCGCCCGACGGGTCCTCGGCGATCGCGCTGACGCGATCGGAGCTCAGCGAATCGGGGCGCGCCGGATCGTGCCGGAACCGCCGCGCAAGACCCGTGCGCGGGTCGAGCGCATTGAGCCCTCCGTCGATCGTCGCGACCCAGACGGTGCCCTGCCGGTCCACCAGCACGCTGCGCGCGGCATTGCTGGAGAGGCTGTCCGGCTTGCCCGGATCGTGGCGAAACGAGGTAAAGCGCCCGGTCTCGGGATCGAGACGCGCGACCCCGGCATCCTTGACGGCCAGCCAGAGGCTGCCGTCGCGACCGGCGCGCATGTCCCAGACGAAATTGCCCGGCAGGCTGGCGGGGTCGTTGCGGCGGTGGTTGTACCGGCGCAGTTCGTAGCCGTCATAGCGGCTGAGGCCGCCCTCGGTGGCGACCCATATGAACCCCTGGGCATCCTGGGCCACCGCGTTGACGGTGTTCTGTGACAGGCCGTCCTCGGCCGCGAGATGACGGAACACCATCGGCGAAGCGGCGTGTGCCAACCCCGTGGCAACCCCGAGGAAGGCGCAGCACCACAGCGCGACGGCGTAACGCAAGATCCTGATGGCCGGCAAAACACCCTCGTCGATTTGACGTGTTTTGCGCAGGGTATCGGCGCGGAACCGGTCGCCGAACGACTGCCGTCACATAATCACGGCGTCGCCCGGACCGTTTACTGCTGGGGCACCCAGAAATTGATCGACATGATGCTGGCGGCAGCGCTGACGGGCGTGCCCGGCACGAACCCGGCCGTCGCGGCCCAGCCGTAGGCCTGTCGCCAGCTGCGAGTTGCCGTGTCGGCAGACCGGCCCGACCAGGCGTAGCCGTTGGCCCCGGCGAACTGACCCGACCAGGCATAGCCGCTGGCCCCGGCAAACTGTCCCGACCAGGCGTAGCCACTGGCCCCGGCAAACTGTCCCGACCAGGCGTAGCCACTGGCCCCGGCGAACTGTCCCGACCAGGCGTAGCCATTGGCCCCGGCGAACTGTCCCGACCAGGCGTAGCCATTGGCCCCGGCAAACTGTCCCGACCAGGCGTAGCCGTCGCCCTGCAGAGGCGTGCCCCACTGCGGCGCGCGCGGATCCATCAGGTAGTAGACGCCGCTGGAGTTACGGTTGGCCGGCCCGCCGTAGTGAACGGTGTTGGCCAGGTCGGCTGCGACGTCCATGCCCACGTTGGCACAGCCCGTGCGAGTGCTCGCGTTTGCGGCCACCGCGTCGACCAGCCCAGCGCCCTGCTGGAAGATGGAGTAGGCCACGGTGCCGTTGGCATTGCGTGCGGGGCGCGCCGAAGCCATCAGCCTGCACTTGATGTCGTTGGGGCTGAGTCGGGGGTTGGCCTGCGCGAGCAGCGCGGCGACGCCCGAGACCACCGCCGCGGCCTGCGAGGTGCCGCTCATCTGCATCAGCGCGCCCTGCTTGGGCATGCGTGTGCCGAAGGCGGTGACGATCACCGAGTTGGCCGGAATGGCGGCGGCGATGTGGCCGCCGGGCGCCACGACTTCCGGCTTGACGAAGCCCTCATGGGTCGGGCCGGTGGCCGAGAACGACGCGAGCCGATCGTCCGCACCATTGGTCGGCGTGTAGTTGTCGGTCAGCGCGCCCACCGTGATCACGTAGGGCACGTTGCCGGGCACACCGATCGTCATCGGCGCAGGGCCGCCATTGCCGGCCGACACCACGACCACGATCCCCGCACGCCAGGCCGCCATCACTGCCTGGTTCAGCGGGTCCTCCCAATAGTGCGACTGCACGGGGGCGCTGAGCGAAAGGTT
>JBIIDW010000170.1:0-5350 GCA_044238215.1 Steroidobacteraceae bacterium | reverse complement strand
ATCGAGACCCTGACGCCCATGCCCCGCACCTGGTTCAGCAGGCGGGAGGACTGCTCGAAGTCGCCGATGATCGCGCCCTCGGTCACCTCGAGGGTCAGACCTCCATCGGGCACGTGCCAGGTATTCACCGCCGTGCGCACCATCTCGACGAACTCCCGATGGTGCAGCATCCCGGGCGTGATGTTGACCGCCACCTTCATGCCGGGCAGGTCGTTGATCAGCCGCAGCGAATTGGTCAGCGAGTACCAGGTGGCGTCGTGCATCAGGCCCGCCTCCTCGGCGAGGCCCATGAAGACGTCCGGCCGGGCCACCGGCTTGCCCTGACCGTCGAGCCAGCGCATCAGCGCCTCGCAGCCGACGATGCGGCTGTCGGCCACGCGAACCTTGGGCTGGAAGTAGACCTGCAGCTCGCCGGCGTCGAGCGCCTTGAGGAAGGACTCGCTGAGTGCCCAGGGGCGCTGGATCTGCGCGGAGGACTCGGCATCGAACACGTGTAGGCGCTCGCGCCGCTGCAGGGCCGTGGTCGCCGCGAGCTGGGCATACCGCAGCAGCTCGCCCGGGTCGGTCGCGTGCTCCGGGCTCAGCGCGATTCCCAGCGGCATCTGCGGCTTGAGGGCCACGGCGCTGTCGGCCAGCACGTTGTCGGCCACGCGCAGCAGCTTCTCGGCCGCCAGCACGGCGTGGCCACTGCTGTGGATGGCCTTGAGCATGATGCAGAAACGGGCGTCGCCGAAGCGGCGCACCGTGGCCCGCGCACCCATCGCGGCGGCGAACTGCGCGGCAAGGGCGTCGAGCAGCGTCTCGCTGGTCTCGAAGCCCAGCCGGGCCTGCATGCGCGACGCTTCGGGTATGTCGATGAGCAGGAGCGCGGCGCGGCTCTGCGCCGCCAGCAGGAACGTGCGCAGCTCGACGGACAGCGCTGCGTAGTCGAGGCTGCGCCGGCTGACAGGCTCGTCTGGCAGCACGCTCAGAGGAAGTACTCCGCCGGGTCGATTCCGTAGGCGCCGTGCTCGAGCGCGCGCTCGATCCAGAGCCCCGGTTTCTCCGCGTCGGAATTGGCGGCGCAGGTGAGCAGGTTGACGGTCGTGAAGTCCGCGCACACCTTCTTTTCGGCGTCGAGGATGATCGTGACCTCGGGCCGCAGGCGCCGGAAGCGGTTCTGCGCCACCACCACACCGACCTCGCCGGTGTTGAGCTCGACGAGCGTGCCGGTGGGGAACACGCCCACCGCCTGCACGAACAGGTCCACGAGCTCAGGCTGGTAGGCCTTGCCGGACTGCTTCATCAGCTCGCGCACGGCGTCGTAGGCGGATTTCGCCTTGGCGTACGAGCGCTCGGAGATCATCGCGTCATAGGCGTCGACGATGCCCGCCACCCTTGCGATCAGCGGAATCTCGTCTCCCTTCAGGCCGTGCGGGTAGCCCGTGCCGTCGAAGCGTTCGTGGTGCATCTCGACCATCGAGACGATCCGCGGATCCGCCTTCTCGGCCTGCGCGATGAGCTTGGCACCGTAGCGGGTGTGCAGCTGCAGCAGCTTCCACTCGGTGGGATTGGGAACCTCGGGCTTCTTCAGCAGGCGGTCGGGAATGCGGGTCTTGCCCACGTCGAGCAGCATCGCTCCGGTGCCGAGGATCTTCAGCGTTTCCTTGTCGAGCCCGAGATGCCGCCCGAAAGTCAGCGCCCAGACCGAGGTAGCGAGCGAATGGCTGTAGAGGTAGTCGTCCTTGGTGCGCATGCGCGCGAGCCAGCCCATGGCGTCCCGGTTGCGGAACACGCTGTTGACCATCGCGTCCATGGTGCCGGTGAGTTCCTGCGGATCCACGGCCGCACCGCTCTTCACGCGGTCGAAGATTCCGTTCACCTGCCGGCGGGCGTCGCCCAGCGCCTCGGCGGCGACGTTGAGCTC
Source organism: Steroidobacteraceae bacterium (assembly GCA_044238215.1). Classification (GTDB taxonomy): domain Bacteria; phylum Pseudomonadota; class Gammaproteobacteria; order Steroidobacterales; family Steroidobacteraceae; genus UBA964. Next base: position 3,444 of record JBIIDW010000170.1, on the reverse strand, counting down.
GGCCTTGAAGGCCACCGGATCCTTCTCGGGCACCCGGCTCGCCAGGGCCTTAGGATCATGCTCCAGCAGCTTCAGCTGATCGGGCCCGGTCTCCACCGGCGCCCGGCGGGACTTGTCGGCCGCGGACGACTCCGCGCGCAGACTCCCCGCCTCCTCGCGCGAAGCGAGCACGGTGACCCGCCTGCACAGGCCCTGGATCGTGCGGATGTCGTCCTCGCTGTCGAGCTCGAACCCCTGGAACAGGAACGGCGTGCCCTCCCAGGGCCGGTCCAGGGTGTGAACGTACAGCCCGAGCCGGAGTACCTCGACGGGCACCTCGATGAGGACCTTGTTGTCTTCGACAGCAGCCTGGGCCATGGGATGAGCGGTGCTCGGATGGACGACACCTGAATTGTCAAATGGACGCAGGGGCAGGGCGTGGAACTGGCTCGCAGAATTCCGCTGCGCGAGGCCACGGCGGCGGGATTTCCGTGACGGGACGCACGCGCGCCCACTTCGGCGATCCCGTAGGCGACAGGGGTGGCCGGGCCGTATCATTCGCGCCTGTCGCTCAGTTCGACGCGTCACGGGGGAATTTCAAGTGATCAAGTCTCAGTTTCGAGCGGTCGCGGGCGTTGCGCTCGCGGCCGCGCTGCTGCTGGCCGCGCCGGCCCGCGGCGCCGAGCCGGCACCGAACGACGACGGGCTGGTCAAGGTCCAGGTGAAGAACGTCGATTCCGTGCTGCGGCGCCCGGGCGTCGACTGGCCCACCTATACCAAGGTCAAGATCGCGCCGGTCCAGGTGTCCTTCAGCAAGTCCTGGAACCCCCGCGACTACGGCAGCTTCGGCCTCCGTACCAGCGACGTCGACCGGATCCGCCGCGACCTCGCCAACCTGACGCTGCAGGTGTTCTCGAAGGTTCTCGGCGAAGGCGGCTACACCGTCGTCCAGGAAGCCGGCGAAGGCGTACTCGAGATCGAACCCAACATCGTCAACCTGTTCATCAACGCGCCGGACACCATGGATGCGGGCCGCTCGCGCTCGTACGTGCTCAGCGCCGGCGAGATGACGCTGGCGCTGGAGCTGCGCGACAGCGTGACCGGCACGCTGCTCGCGCAGGCGAGGGACCGCAAGCGCGGGCCCGAGCACTCCACGCTGCAGGTCTCCAACCGCGTCGTGAACCGCCAGGAGGCCGAGCGCGCGCTGCGCAGCTGGGCCGGACAACTCAAGACCGCGCTCGACAGCGCAAGGAGTGCACCGTGAACCACCGCCTCGCCACCGCCGCCGCCTTCGCCCTCGCCGCGCTGCTGACCGCCGGCTGCGCCACCACGCCCAAGGTCACGATCCGTTCCAGCGTCGACTCGACCGCCGACTTCGCGCAGTACCGCAGCTTCGGCTTCGTCGAGAAGCTGGGCACCGACAGCGCGAACTACGAGTCGCTGGTCTCGGCGGCGCTGAAGAACTCCGCCCGGCGCCAGCTTGAGCTCCGCGGCCTCAGCTACTCGGCCACGTCGCCCGACCTGCTCGTCAACTTCAACGGCAAGTTCGACGAGAAGCTGCGCGTCACCCAGACGCCCTCGGTCACGATGGGCATGGGCTACTACGGCTACCGGGGCGGCATCTACAGCACCTGGCCGATGTACCCGCAGGAGACCAACGTCGACCAGTACACCGAGGGCACGCTGAACGTCGACGTGGTCGACGCGCGCCGACGACAGCTGGTCTGGGAAGGCGTCGCGGTGGGCCGGGTGACCGAGAAGGCCCGCGACAACGTTCCGGGCGCCATCGAGGCGGTGATGCCGGAAATCTTCGCGAAGTTTCCCATCGCCCCGAAGGCGGCGACCCCGCCCGCGCAATGAAACACTGACCGCCTGCCGGCCCGGGGCGGGAAATCGTCATGCAGACCCCCTATCCTAGGGGGTCTGTTCGTTTACGGCCTCTACCCATGACCCCCCCTCTCCACGGATCGAGGTCGCCCGGCCTCGCCCTGCTCGCTTTGCTTCTCGCGAGCGCCTGCTCGGGAACTCCCGATGGCGGCAGTCCGGGGCCGGGTGCCCGCACCCCGCCGCCCGGCGACCGTCCGATGGGCCGTGGCGGACCGGGGCCCGTGCTGGTGGTCACGGCCTTGCCGGAAACCCGCTCCTTCGGCACGCAGATCGAGTCGGTGGGGACCGCCCTGGCCCGTGAATCCGTGGAGATCACCTCCAAGGTCTCCAACACCGTCACCGCCATCCGCTTCACGGAAGGCCAGCAGCTTCGGCGCGGCTCGGTGATGGTCGAGTTCGACCGGGCGCAGGCGGCAGCCGCACTGGCCGAGGCCGAGGCCAACCTCGCCGAGAGCCGCAACCAGTTCAACCGCGGCCGGGACCTGTCGGTCACCCAGGCGCTGTCGCGGGCCCAGCTCGACCAGCTCGAGACGGCGGTCAAGACCGGCGAGGCACGGGTCGCGGCGGCGCGCGCCAGGCTCGACGACACCATCATCCGGGCGCCGTTCGACGGGCGAGCCGGCTTCCGGCGCGTGAGCGTGGGCGGCCTCGTGAATCCCGGGGCGGTAATCACCACCCTGGACGATGCCTCGGTGATCAAGCTGGAATTCACGGTGCCGCAGGCCTTCCTGGGCGAACTGCGGACCGGCCTGCCGGTCGCCGCGACGACCGAGGGTCTGCCGGGGCGGGTGTTCGCCGGTACGGTGGCCACCATCGACTCGCGCGTCGATCCGGTCACGCGCTCGATCGCCGTGCGGGCCGAGCTTCCGAACGCCGCGGGCGAACTCCGGCCAGGCATGTTCATGAGCGTGCGACTCAAGGGCAGCGAGGCTCCGACGCTGCTCGTGCCCGAGGAGGCCATCGTTCCCGAGCAGGGCAAGAGCTACGTCTACGTGGCGCGCGGCGAACGGGCCGAGCGCCGCGAGGTACGCACCGGCGGTCGCCAGCCCGGCGTGGTCGCGGTGCTGTCCGGGCTTTCGCCCGAGGAGCGGATCGTGGTCGACGGCACGCTGCGGCTGCGCGACGGCGCCACGATCACCGAGGCTCCGCGCTGATGAACGTCTCGGAGCTCTGCATCCGCCGGCCCGTGTTCGCCACGGTGCTGAGCCTGCTGCTGGTGATCTTCGGACTCGTCGCGCTGGAGCGGCTGCCGCTGCGCGAGTACCCGGACATCAGCCGACCGGTGGTGACGATCTCGACCAGTTACCGCGGTGCATCGGCTGCGATCATCGAGAACAAGGTCACCCAGGTCATCGAGGAGCGCATCTCGGGCATCGAGGGCATCATCAAGCTCGAGTCCGACAGCGAGGACGAACGCTCGAGCATCCGCATCGAGTTCGACGTGGTGCGCGCCCTGGACGATGCGGCGAACGACGTCCGCGACCGGGTATCCCGGGTCGTGGCACAGCTGCCGCCGGAGGCCGATCCGCCGCAGGTCACCAAGGCGGACGCCATGGCCGACTCGGTCGTGACGCTCAG
>JBIIDW010000314.1:0-3777 GCA_044238215.1 Steroidobacteraceae bacterium | reverse complement strand
CACCCCTCCCCGGCACACAGCCCCCCCGCCCCGACCGCGACGTCTACAGCGTCTCGCGGCTGAACCGCGAGGTGCGCCTGCTGCTCGAGCACGGCATGCCGGTGGTCTGGATCGAGGCCGAGCTGTCGAACTTCTCCCGCCCGGGCTCCGGCCACTGGTACTTCACGCTCAAGGACCGCGACGCCCAGGTGCGCTGCGCGATGTTCCGCCAGCGCAACGCCCTCGTACGCTTCACGCCGGCAGAGGGGAAGCTGGTGCTCGCCCGGGCGCGGGTCGGGCTCTACGAGCCCCGCGGCGACTTCCAGCTGCTGGTCGAGCACCTCGAGGAGGCCGGCGTCGGGGCCCTCAGGCGCGAGTTCGAGCGGCTGAAGGAGAAGCTCGCGGCCGAAGGGCTGTTCGACCCGGCGGCCAAGCGGCCGCTGCCCGGCGTGCCGCGGCGGATCGGTGTGATCACCTCGCCCACCGGCGCCGCGATCCGCGACATCCTGAACATCCTCGGGCGACGGTTCCCCGCCGCCGACGTGCTGATCTACCCGACCGCCGTGCAGGGCGCCGCCGCCGTGCCGGGGCTGCTCGAAGCCATCGGACTCGCCTCCATGCGGCGGGAGGTCGACGTGCTGATCGTGGCCCGCGGCGGCGGCTCGCTCGAGGACCTGTGGGCCTTCAACGACGAGCGCGTGGCGCGGGCGCTGCGGGCCTGCCCGGTCCCGGTGGTCACCGGCATCGGTCACGAGGTGGACTTCACGATCGCGGACTTCGTCGCCGACCTGCGCGCGCCGACACCCTCGGGGGCTGCCGAGCTCGTCGTCCCGGACGGCACCGCCTGGCGCCTCGCGCTCGCGCGCCTCGATGGGCGGTTCCGGCAGGCCATCCGCCGGGAATTCAGGCTGCAGGCGGAACGGCTGGGCGCGCTGGAACACCGCCTCGGACTCGCCGATCCGGCCAGGAGGGTGCTGCTCGGCGCGCAGCGACTGGATGAACTCTCGGAGCGACTGCGGCGCGCGATCGAGGCCGTGCTGGCCGCCCGCGAATCGCAGCACGGGCGACTGGCCTCGCGCCTCGCGCCGTCCTCACCGCTGTTGCGCCTGCAGACGCTCAGGCTGCGCGAGGCAAGCCTCGCGTTGCGGCTGCGCGGCGCCATGGCGCGCCGCACCGAGCAGCTCGGACGGCGCCTCGCGGTCGCGACGCGCGGGCTGCACACCGTGAGCCCGCTGGCCACGCTCGGGCGCGGCTATGCCATCGTTACCCGGCCGGCCGACGGCCAACTGCTGCGCGATGCCACCAGCGCCAGGCCCGGCGAGTCCATCGAGGCGCGGCTCGGTGCGGGCCGGCTGCGCGCGACCGTGACCGAAGTGCTTCCGGAGCCCCAATGAACCGCCGCTCCCTGCTTGCCCTGACGCTCGGCGTAGCAGCGCTCGCCACGGCGCGCGCTGCCGGCGGCCCGCGCCCTTCACCTGCACCGGAAACCCCGTCTCCGCTGCCCGACGCGAGCGCCGTTCCCGGCGGCATCGTCGTCCTCGACCTCGGCACGGGCGGCGAGCCCGCGCCCGAGGTCCGCTTCGAGGGAGACCGCGTGCTGCGACTGCGGCACGAGGGCCGCTGGAGGGCCGTGGTCGGCATCCCGCTGGCGCGCCAGCCCGGGCCTGCCGCCGTGGAGGTCATCGAGGGCGGCACCACGCGCCGGCTCCCGTTCACGGTGGAAGGCAAGCAGTACACCAACCAGTACCTCAAGGTGCCGGCGCGACAGGTGGACCTGAGCCCCGAGGACCTCGCGCGGGTGGAGCGCGAGCAGGCGCGGATCCGCGCCGCGCTCGCCACGTTCACCGACACCGCGCCCGCCAGCCTGCGGATGCGACCGCCGGTCGGCGGGCCGCGCTCGAGTTCCTTCGGCCTGCGGCGTTTCTTCAACGGCCAGCCGCGCAACCCGCACAGCGGCATGGACATCGCGGCACCGGTCGGCACCCCCGTCTTCGCGCCTTCGCCCGGCCGCGTGATCGACACCGGCGACTACTTCTTCAACGGCAAGTCGGTGTTCATCGACCACGGCCAGGGACTCGTGTCGATGTACTGCCACCTCGACGCGATCGAGACCGCGGTCGGCGCAGTCGTGAAGCCCGGGGAACGGATCGGCCGCATCGGCGCCACGGGTCGCGTGACCGGCCCCCACCTGCACTGGGGCGTCGCGCTGAACCGCGCCTTCATCGACCCGGCGCTGCTGCTCTGAGCGTCGGGGGCAGGCCTCAGCCGGGCAGCGTGAGGGGACGCGCCCGGTAGGTCGTTCGCCAGTGGGCGACGTCGCTCAGCATGATGTCCGCCAGGCTGCGCAACCGCGCCTGCAGGCGGGCATGTTCCGCAGGGTCGTCGGCCATTGCCCGGGCAAGGCGTTCGAGGCGCGCGACCGTGACCTCGGACCGGAACTCGCCGCCGGCGAAGTCACCCTGCATCCGGATGCCGTAGATCGCGGCGCCGAGGGCCGGCAGCGCTGCCGTCGCGAAGGTCACGATCTCCGTGACGCCGACCTTGCCGAACGAGCCGACCTGCAGGCCCGTCAGCTTGACGAGGATCCAGCCCGTGCACGCCGCAAGGGTCGCCCCGAAGAGGAACTCACCCGCGCGGTGCAGCCTGTGTTCCAGCTTGTGCATGCGCCGCGCGTTCGACCGATGGTAGGCAATCTGCTCGCCCACCAGGCGCAGCGCCGCATCGCGGACTCGCGCCACGTATTCGGCATCGGCTCTCGCGGTCGGCAGCCCGGCTTCGCGCGCCGTCGCGCGGACCAGCCAACCGACCCAGCCCGGCACCGCAGCCGCGTCCCGTGTTCCGGTGTGGTCACGCAGCCCCAGGTCGCCCGCGAGGCTCGTCAGGGCCAGGCAGCGCAGCTGTTCCGCGAGGTGGCGGTTGTCCATCCAGCGTTCGTGCCAGCCGAGGCGCCGGCCCGCCTGCGTATTGGCGAGGATCAGGATCACGCAGGCCAGTTCGGCCGAGATCAGCGTGAGCTTCAGCGAGGGCGCGAGCAGTCCGGACAGCGCCAGCACGACCGCAATGCCGGCGAGCGTGAAGTTGCCGACGAAGCCGGACCGGAACACCCGCGCAAAGTACGTGGCCGCGACGTCGGCGATGCCGTAGCGATGGGCGATCGGCTCCAGCAGCGCCGCCGAGCCCGGAGGGTCCGCGGCACCGCCGGCCTGGGCAAGCAGCGCCGAGGTACTCGCCTGCGCCTGCAGCGGCCGCAGGTCGCGTCGCGACAGCGCCTGCACCCCGGTCGCAGCCAGCAGCAGCGGGTAAGGCAGGGCCCGCATGCTGCGCGAGCTGCGTTCGCGGTAGAAGCGCTGCAGCATGCGCTGGTCGATCGGCTGCCCCGGCGGCATGGTCAGCGCCGCGATCACGCGCGGGATCGCATCGCCGGCCTCGCCGCGCGGCACGCTCTCGAGGCCCGGCGACTCGACCTCGGCGACGCCGAGCCCCGACCACAGCACCTGCACGGACGCGTCGGCGTGCGTATGCACGTGGATCACCGGGATGTGCCGCGCGACGGCCTCGGCGACCACGCGCGAGGTTCCGCCTCGCCCGCGGTTCAGGTCGCCGTCCCACAGCGCCAGCAGCACGTCGCTCTGCTCGAGCACCAGCCGGCCGACGCCCTCGTAGGCCGCCTCGGACTCGGCGCGCCGCCCCGGCAGTTCGAAGCAGGACCCGGCACTCCCGAGCAGCGTGGCGAGCTCCTCGCGCGCTGCACCCTCGGCGAAATCGCCGGCGTACTCCTCGCGCGTGAACGGCAGGCAC
>JBIIDW010000169.1:0-5356 GCA_044238215.1 Steroidobacteraceae bacterium | reverse complement strand
GGCACGGGTAGGCGCGCGGCCATCCCGATGCGCGCCCGCCTGCTCCTGTCGATCGGCCTCGCCGCCGCCGTGGCGTACTTCGCGGGGATGCTGCTCGACCTGTACACGCTGCGGCTGGCGACCAAGGCGATCCCGGTGCTGTGCCTCGTCGCCTGGCTGGCACCGTTTCCCGACGCCGACCACCGGCGCATCGCGATGGGACTCGGCCTCAGCGCCGTGGGCGACGTACTGCTCGAGTTCGAACCGTCGTTCTTCGTGCCAGGGCTCGTCGCGTTCCTCGCTGCACAGGTCACCTACACCGTGGCCTTCGTCGCGCGCACGCGCCGCCCCTGCCTCGCGCGGGCCGCGGCGGCGGCGCTGGTCGGCGTCGCGGCGTTCCTCTGGCTCGCGCCTGCGCTCGGCGCGCTGCGGCTACCGGTGCTGGCCTACGTCTGCGCGATCTGCCTGATGCTGTGGCGCGCCTGGGCCCAGCCAGGCGATCCGGCGCTGTCGCCGCGGCTCGCCGCCTTCGCTGCGCTCGGTGCCACCAGCTTCGTCGCCAGCGACCTGCTGGTGGCCTACAGCCGCTTCGTCGCCCCGGTGCTGGCGCTGCAGGTGCTGCTGATGCTGCTGTACTGGGTGGCGCAGTGGCTGATCGCCGCGTCGGTGGACCGGCGCGCTCAGCCCCGGAAGCCCCTGGCGACCACGTAGACCTCGCGCGACTCGGGGCGCGAGGCGCCCGGTTTGCGGATCGACACCTTCTCGAACGAGGTGCGCAGGTCCTTGAGCCAGGCGTCGGAACCCGAGCCCTGGAACATCTTGGCGACGAAGGCGCCACCGGGCTTCAGGGTGCGACGAACGGTGTCCACGGCGAGCTCGAGGAAATACATCGAGGAGGCCTGGTCGGCGGAGTCGATGCCGGTGAGGTTGGGCGCGATGTCCGAGACGATCAGGTCGAACTTCTGCCCGCCGGTGCGATCGAGCAGCGTCTGCAGCACCGTCTCGTCGGTGAAGTCGCCCTGCACGAATTCGACGTTGCGGATCGGGTCCATCGGCAGGATGTCGGTCGCCAGCACCCGGCCCTTGTCGCCGAGCAGGCGGCTGAGCACCTGCGACCAGCCCCCGGGCGCCGACCCGAGGTCCATGACGTACATCCCCGGGCGGATCAGCCGGTCCTTGTCGTTGAGCTCGATCAGCTTGTAGGCCGAGCGCGAGCGGTAGCCGTCCTTCTGGGCCTGCTTGACGTAGGGGTCGTTGACGTGGCGCTGCAGCCAGCGGCCGCTGCTCTTGGTTCGGGCCATGGGGGTATCGGGCGCCGGCGGGCGGTACAATGATTCTGCCAGCTTTTCCCCCATGCCGGAGACACCGGCCAGGAATACCGGCCAGGAATACCGGCGTGATCCGCATCACCGAACTCTCCCTGCCGCTCGACGCGCCCCAGGGCGCGCTGCGCGAGGCGCTGGTCCGCAGGCTGCGGATCGTCGACCCCGACCTGCTCGGGTTCACGGTCTACAAGCGCAGCTACGACGCGCGCAAGCGGCAGGCGGCGATCCACTTCGTCTACATCGTCGACGCCGAGCTGCGCGACGAGCCCGCGGTGCTGCGGCGTTTCGCCCGCGATCCGCAGGTCGGCCCGGCGCCCGACACCGCCTACCATCCGGTCGCGCGTGCGCCGGCCGTGCTGCGCGAGCGACCTCTGGTCGTCGGTTTCGGGCCTGGCGGCCTGTTCGCGGCGCTGCTGCTGGCGCAGATGGGTTACCGGCCGATCGTGCTCGAGCGGGGGCGCGACGTGCGCCGGCGCACGCAGGACACCTGGGGCCTGTGGCGGCGCCGCGTGCTCGATCCGGTGTCGAACGTGCAGTTCGGCGAGGGCGGCGCGGGCCTGTTTTCCGACGGCAAGCTCTACAGCCAGATCAAGGACCCGAAGTTCTACGGGCGCAAGGTCATGCGCGAGTTCGTTCGTGCGGGCGCACCCGAGGAGATCCTCTACGTCAACAAGCCGCACATCGGCACTTTCCGCCTGACCGGTGTCGTGTCGCGTATGCGCGAGCAGATCCTCGCCCTCGGTGGCGAGGTGCGCTTCGAGAGCCGCGTGACCGACCTGCTGATCGACGACGGCCAGGTCGAAGGGGTCGTGCTCGAGGGCGGCGAGACGCTGCGCTCGCGTCACGTCGTGCTGGCGCTGGGGCACAGCTCGCGCGATGCGTTCCGGATGCTGGAGCAGCGGCGGGTGTTCATCGAGCCCAAGCCGTTCGCGATCGGCTTCCGCATCGAGCACCCGCAGTCGATGATCGACCGTGCGCGCCTCGGCCGCCACGCGGGCCACCCCGCGCTCGGCGCGGCCGACTACAAGCTCGTGCATCACGCGCGCAACGGCCGCGCGGTGTACAGCTTCTGCATGTGCCCGGGCGGCACGGTGGTGGCGGCCACGTCCGAGCCGGGTCGGGTGGTCACCAACGGCATGAGCCAGTACTCACGCAACGAGCGCAACGCGAACGCCGGTATCGTCGTCGGCATCGACCCGCGCGACTACCCTGGCGGGCTGCTGGCGGGCGTGGAGCTGCAGGAGCGGCTCGAGTCGCAGGCCTTCCAGCTCGGCGGCGCCGATTACGGGGCGCCGGCGCAGCTGGTCGGCGACTTCCTGCGCGGCCAGGCGTCGACGGCACTCGGCGAGGTCGAGCCGTCGTACAAGCCGGGCGTGCGCCTCGGCGACCTCGGCACCGCGCTGCCCGGCTACGCGATCGAGGCGATCCGCGAGGCGCTGCCGGTGTTCGGGCGCCAGATCCAGGGCTTCGACCGCGACGACGCCGTGCTCACCGGCGTCGAGACCCGAACCTCGTCGCCGCTGCGCATCACCCGCGACCCCGCGACCCTGCAGAGCCTGAACGTGCGGGGCCTGTTTCCCTGCGGCGAGGGTGCGGGGTACGCGGGCGGCATCCTCTCGGCGGGCGTCGACGGCATCAAGGTCGCCGAGGCTGTGGCGCTGAGCATCGGCGGTGAACTTCCCGGCGTGGCGCCGGCGGGCGTCGCGCGGGCGGACGCGGCGGCAGCCTCGTGAGCCTCGACGAGCTCCGCCGGCTGCACGAGCGTAAGACCCGCGAGGAGGCCGGCGCCTTCCTCGCCGAGGGCGAGCATCTCGTGCTGGAACTGCAGAAGGCCGCGGAGCGCGATCCGCGGCTGTGCGCCAGCGAACTCTACGTGACCGCGGAGCACGCGGGCTGGCGCAGCGTCTTTCCGTTGCACGTCATCAGTGCGCGGCAGATGGCGCGGATTTCCGCGACCCGCAGCCCCCAGGGCATCGTGGCTCGAGTGCCCATCCTGCCCCCGACGGCGCCCCGCGCCGGTGAGCGTGCGATCTGCCTGCACGAGATCCAGGACCCCGGCAACCTCGGCACGATCCTGCGGACCCTCGCCTGGTTCGGTGGGTTCCGCTGCCTGCTGACGCCGGGCAGCGTCGACCCGTTCAACGGCAAGGCGGTCCGCGCGAGCGCGGGTGCGATATTCCACGTGCCCATCGAGACCGAGGTGGCGCTGGAGTCGCTCGTCGGCCGTTTCGGTCGGGTGGCCTGCCTCGACCTGCACGGTGAACCCCTGCCTTCGGCGCGGTTCCGCGACTTCGCGTGCCACGTGTTCGGCAACGAGGCGCGCGGCCTGCCGCCGGCCTTCCGCGCGGCGGGTTGCGCGGGCACGTTTACCATCCCGGGGGCGGGCGCGATCGAGTCGCTGAACCTCGCCACCGCAGTCAGTCTCTGCGCGCACCAACTTGTGTGTTAGACTGGCGTCGATTGTCTTCCGTCTGTATCGGACAGCGCGCTGCACTGCAGCACACGCCGCTCGAGCTGAAACGCCTGCCAATCGTGTTTCAGGATCCTCGGCTCGGCGTCAGCCTCCACTCGGCTCTCTTCGATCCCGTTCGTCCTGTAATTCAAACCACAACGTCAAAGAGAGTAGAGTCAAATGGCCAAGATCTATGTCGGCAACCTGCCGTTTTCCGCGACCGAAGATCAGCTTCGGGCGCTTTTCGCTGCGCACGGCACCGTCGAGTCCGTCGCGCTGCCCAATGATCGCGAGACCGGCCGCCCGCGCGGCTTCGGCTTCGTCGAGATGAGCCAGGCCGACGCCTCGCGCGCCATCCAGGCCCTGAACGGCCAGGAGTTCGGCGGCCGTGCGCTGCGCGTCAATGAGGCCCAGGACAAGCCCCGCGGCGGTGGCGGCGGCGGCGGCGGTGGTCGCGGCGGCTACGGCGGCGGTGGCGGTGGCGGTCGCGGCGGCTACGGCGGTGGCGGCGGCGGCGGCGGCGGTCGCTGGTAAGCGGCCCCGGTGCCGAAGGGCAGCCCCGCTTGAGTCGAACCTCTCGGCAGGGCTCCCCTGTCAGCCAGCTTGAACGGCGGCGGCAGGACGCCGCCCGGGCCATGCCTCTGCGGCAACTCCATCCGCAACTCGCGCAGGTGAGTGTGCGGTTCGAGTTCCAGGACGGCAGCGCCCGGGCGCCTTCGGCACAGTCCTTCGACTACTTCCCCGCGGCGCGCGGATTTTTCCGCTACGCCTGCCCCTGCAACGGATGCAGCGGGGAATTCGACCTTTCCTGCCACGTCGCCGATCTGGCCAGTCGCGCCGGACCGGTGCCGCTGAGCGTGCGGGTCAGCATGCCCTGCACGGGACAGCGGGCAAGGGACGTCAACACGCGCGTCGATTGCCCGATCAGCGCCAGGGTGCTCGTCCGGGCCAGCACCCATTCCACCGAGGAGCCTACGTGTCCCAAGACGAGTTGATTCTGGACCATCGCGCCCGGCGCGAGCAGCTGGAGGAAGAGGCGGCCCGCCGTCGCGAGCGCGCCCTGATCGACCAGCGTTCGCCTGACAATCCGGCGCAGGTCCGCGTGCGGATATGGGAACAGCTCCATCAGGTCAGGATGCCCCGCGACCCCGGTCATGCCGTATTGCCGAGGATCGCCGAGCAGACCGGCCTCACGCTCGCGGACGTGCTCGAGGTTCAGCGGTTGCGGGCCTGAAGTCCTGCCTGCGCCCGTTCCGGCGCAGCGACGCGGACGAAATCGAGCATACTCCGCAGCAACGGCTCCGTTCCTGACGGCGCGAGGATGTCGCCCGCGAGCACGTGGTGCGACGGGTCCTCGCTGCGCTCGATTCGCTGCGCCTGCTTCAGCCGTGCGCCGATGCGCTCGAACGCGTCCTCGATCCGCCGGGGACTCACGACGCGGTCCTGCGGCGAGTAGATGACCAGAGTCGGAGTACGTATCGCCTCGAGAGGCGAATCGCGGACCAGCCGCACCAGGGCCATCATCGGCAGCAGCGCCTGGGCCGGGTAGCGCCAGGTCCAGTAGCGGGCATGGGCGCCGTTGTGGGGCTCCCACCGGTAT
>JBIIDW010000168.1:0-5362 GCA_044238215.1 Steroidobacteraceae bacterium | reverse complement strand
CCTTGCGTCCCTTGAACCGGTCCGGGTAGGCGAGCAGGGCGGCCAGCCCCGCGGCACCCGCGCCCTCGACCACGGTCTTTTCGATCGCGATCAGCAGGCTGATCGCGTTCTCCAGGTCTGGCTCGTCGATCAGCAGCACTTCGTCCAGCAGCGCAGCGAGTATTTCCCGCGTCAGGCGGCCGACGTTGCGGACCGCGATGCCCTCGGCGAGGGTCTGCTGCCCGAATTCCGGCGTGCGTCCGGTCAGCGCGGCATGCATGGCAGGGTAGGCCCGGGTCTGCACGCCGACCAGGCCGATGCCGGGTTTCAGCGCCCGCGCCGCGACCGCCATGCCGGCCATCAGCCCACCGCCGCCGATCGGCACGCACAGGCACTCGAGGTCGGGGTGCTGCTCGAGCATCTCCAGCGCGATCGTGCCCTGGCCGGAGATGATCGCCTCGTCGTCATACGGGTGCACGAAGACGAGGTCTTCCGCGGCCGCGAGTTCGTGCGCCTTCTGTTCCGCCTCGGCGAGCTGGGTCCCGTGCAGGATGACGCGGGCGCCGAGCAGCCGCGTCTGGTTGACCTTGTTGAACGGCGTCGTGGCGGGCATCACGATCGTCGACGGTATGCCGAGGCGCGTGGCGTGGTGCGCGACACCCTGCGCGTGGTTGCCCGCCGACATCGCGATCACGCCGCGCGCACGCTGGGCAGCGTCGAGTCCGGCGAGCTTGACCAGCGCCCCCCGTTCCTTGAATGAAGCGGTGAACTGCTGGTTCTCGAACTTCAGGAAGACCTGCGCGCCGGTCAGCGCCGACAGCGTCTGCGACCGGCGGCAGGGCGTGCGTTCGACCTGGCCCTCGAGCACGCGCGCGGCGGCCCGGATCGACTCGAGCGTGACCGTCATGGCGCCCGCTTGCCGGGTGCCGGCGGCGCCTTGTCCGCGGGGACGAGGGTGTAGCCCGCCTGCCTGAACAGGCTGATGAGGTCGGCGTTACCCCAGCGTTCCACGACCCGCCCGTTCTCGAACCGGTAGATGTCGGTCGCGGTCACGGAGTACGGCTTGCCCGTGGCCGGCCAGCCATCCACCCCCATCGTGTCCTTGCCGTGCATCGTGGTCCGCACGACCACGTAGTCGCCGGAGCAGAGGATCAGTTCGTCGGCGAGCACGCGCTCCGGGTCGTTGCGCCGCGAGGCCGTCCACATCGCGGCCAGCGCCGAGGACTTGACCCGCCGCGCGCCGGACCCGCCGCTGTCGAGGTTGTGGGAGATCACCTCGGGAGCGTAGAACTCCTCGACCCGCGAGCCGTCGCGTTCCATGAAGAGCACCTGGTGCATCCGCAGGTACGTCGCGAGGTTCGGCGCATCGGGTGCGCAAACGATGGTCGGCGGCTTCGCGGGCTCCGCGGCCGTGCAGGGCGAGGGCGCGGTCGCCGAGACGACTGCGGCGGTGAGGGCGATCAGCGCTGTGCGCATGGCGGACTCCGTAGCGTGGAAGGCGCACCGCAGCCCGAGCGCCGCGGCTTGCAGGCCGGCAGCGTCAGGGCGCAGCATTCCCGACAGTCTGCCACGACCCGGAGTTCCACGATGTCGACCCGCACCGGAATCGCGCTGACCCTGATCGTGCTGTCACTGCTCGCGCCGGCCCACGCGAAGAACGCGGAAGGCGCGTCCAGCAGGCGCTGGGTCATCGTGGTCGACGGCGGTCACCGCGCCGGCGAACAGGTCGTGGATTGCCGGGGCGACGGCCACTGCAGCGCGCGCTACGTCTTCAAGGACAACGGGCGCGGCCCGGAAATCGCCGAGCGTTTCCGCCTGGCACCGGACGGCAGCTTCGCTGAATACCGGGCGACCGGCACCTCCACGTTCGGCTCGCGCGTCGACGAACGTTACGCGCTGCAGGGGGGCGTCGGGCGCTGGCGCTCCACCACCGAACGTGGCGAGTCCGTCGGTGCTGGGGGCCGTCTCTACCTGCCGCTGAACGGCAGCAGCGTGGTCTTCGAGCTCATGCTGCGCATGACTGCCGGAGGAGCCAGGCCGCTGGGCCTGCTGCCGGCGGGCGAAGTGACGCGCCGGACGCTGGGCACACTCGAGGTGGGAAGCGGGGCGCAGCGCAGGAATCTCGAACTCGTGGCGTTCTCGGGCCTCGGTCTGACGCCGGTGATGGGCTGGGCCACCGCGGGGCCTGTGCCCGAACTGTTCGGCTACGTCGAACCCGGCTACATGGCCATGGTTCCGGAGGGATTCGAGGCCGATGTCGCGCGGCTGACCGCCGCGCAGGTCGCGGCGGAGGCCCGGCTGCTCGCCGAGCTGCCGGCCCGCCTGGGCAGCCCGATGCCCGGCCTCAGCGTGATCCGCAATGCGCGTGTCTTCGACAGCGAGGGCGCCCGCCTGCTCGAGGGACTGCGCGACGTCTACGTGCTGCGCGGGAGAATCGCTGCGGTGCTGCCCGCCGGCGAAGGCCTGGAGGGGCTGAAGGTGGCCCGCGCGCTCGACGCCGCCGGGCGCGTCCTGCTGCCCGGGCTCTTCGACATGCACGGTCACGTGTACCGCTGGGAAGGCGGACTGCACCTTGCTGCCGGCGTGACCACCGTCCGCGACCTCGGCGGCGACAACGCCACCGTGCAGCAGATCATCGAGGACACCGCGGCTGGCAGGCTGTTCGGGCCGCGCGTCGTCCCGGCCGGGTTTCTCGAGGGCGAGAGCCCGTACTCGGCCCGCAACGGGTTCGTCGTCTCCGACCTCGAGGGCGCCAGGCGCGCTATCGACTGGTACGCCGCGCACGGCTATCCGCAGGTCAAGATCTACAACAGCTTCCCGCGCGAGCACCTGCGCGACACCGTGGCCTACGCGCATTCGCGCGGGCTGCGGGTCAGCGGGCACGTGCCCGCGTTCATGCGTGCGCAGGACGTGGTGGAGGCCGGCTTCGACGAACTCCAGCACATCAACCAGGTCATGCTGAACTTCCTCGTCGACGACAAGACCGATACGCGCACGCTGCAGCGCTTCTACCTGCCGGCGGCCGGCACCGCCGGCCTCGACTTCGACGGGCCGGCGGTGCAGGCCTTCGTACGCTCGCTGGTGGAGCGTGGCGTGGTCGTCGACCCGACGCTGACGACGTTCGACTTCCTCCGCCAGCGCGACGGCGAGCGCTCGCAGGCCTTCGCTGCCATCATCGATCACCTGCCTGCGAGCGTGCAGCGCGGCTTTTTCAGCGGCGGCATGGATATCCCGAACGAGCGGCTGCACGCGCTCTACAACCGCTCCTATACCCGGATGATCGAGTTCGTCGGCCGCCTGCATCGCGCCGGCGTGCCCATCGTGGCGGGAACCGACGGCATTGCGGGTTTCACCCTGCAGCGCGAGCTCGAACTCTACGTCCAGGCCGGCATACCCGCAGCCGAGGTGTTGCGGATCGCGACGTGGAACGGCGCACGCTATTCGCGGTCGCTGGCCGATCGCGGCAGCATCGAGCCGGGCAAGCTCGCCGACCTGGTGCTCGTCGACGGCGATCCGACCCAGGACATTTCCGCGGTCCGGCGCGTGGCCCTCGTCGTCACCCAGGGCGTTTCCATCGATCCCTCGGCGGTGTACCGCGAACTCGGCGTGAAGCCTTTCGTCACCGACGCGCCCACGTGGGTCGCAGCCACTGACTGACCCTGTGATCGCGCCCTCTCACGAGCGGAGCGGGCGCCTGCCAATCCTGGACGCCCTGCGCGGCGTCGCCGTGCTGGGCATCCTGCTGATGAACATCGCCGGTTTCGGCCTGGCCGACGGGTACGAGGCGCCGGGGCCAGGGGCCTCCCGTCCGGAACTTGGCGCCTGGCTCGTCGAGATGCTGCTGTTCGAGGGCACCATGCGCGGGCTCTTCACGCTGCTGTTCGGGGCCAGCGTGCTGCTGTATCTGGAGGGGCTGGAGCGCAGCAGCCACGCGGATCGCGCGGCCGAGTGGTACTACCGCAGGACCGGCTGGCTCGTCGTCTTTGGCCTCATCAATGCCTACCTGCTGGTGTGGTCCGGCGACGTGCTCTTCTACTACGGGATCGCCGGGCTGTTCCTGTACCCCTGCCGGCGGCTGGGCACGCGTGCGCTGCTGTGGCTCGCGCTGCCGCTGCTCTGCGTGCAGACGGTCGTGGGATCGGTGCAATACGCCACGGAGCAGGGTGCCGTGACGCGCGGCGAACGGGCGCTCTGGCTCGAGGCGAGCGGTCGCCCGCTGGATGCGGGGCAGGCGGCGGACCTCGCCGCGCATCGCGAGCGACTCGCCGAGCAGGCGGGGGCCGACGCGGCGCGGCGCGACACCGAGGCGGCGATGCGGGCAGGCTACCTGCCGGCCTTGCGCGAGAACGCGGGAACCGCGTGGTACTTCCAGTCGCAGCTGCTGCCGACGCTCGCGCTGTGGGAGTGCCTGGGCATGATGCTGCTCGGCATGGTGCTCCACCGCTCCGGAGCGCTGACCGGCCGATGGTCTTCCCGCGGCTACCTGACGATGCTCGCGCTCGGGTGGGGCGTCGGTTTCGCCGTCAATGCACTGGAGATCCGGCATCAGCTGCTGAGCGGCTTCTCGGATGACTCCGTGATGAGCGCGTGGCTCGTCACTTACGACCTGGGTCGCGTTCCGCTCACCCTCGGTCACCTCGCCGCGCTGCAGCTGCTGATCCGGGCCACGCCGGGCGCCGCCGCCTGGCGCGTGCTCGGCAGCGTCGGCCGGATGGCGCTGACCAACTACCTTGCGCAGAGCGTCATGGCGCTGTTCGTGTTCACCGGTGCGGGCCTGGCCCTGTTCGGCGCCCTGGCGCGTCACGAGCTGTATCTGGTCGTCGCGATGGTCTGGCTGGCACAGTGCGCCTGGAGCCCGTGGTGGCTGGCGAAATTCCGATACGGGCCAGCCGAGTGGCTGTGGCGGTCGCTGACGAGATGGGAGCGACAGCCGATGCGCATGGCGATAAAGCCCGGCAACTGAGCCGCCGATGACGTGCGCCCGCCGGGCGCGCTATGTTAATTTTACCAATGAAGGCCCGCGAAGAGGCCGTTTCCGGGGTCATCCCCGTATCCGTCCGGTGTTTACCACGATCGTCCGTCGGGACTCCGTCCCGTAGGGTCCGCCGACAGGAACCGGCCGCTGTCCACCGACCGCGTCGCAGTCCGGAAAAACTTTTTTGCTTTATGTCAACGGCAGGCCTTACGTCGCATCTCGATCGGTTGCTACGGTCCGACATAACGGGCCCCCGCTTCACTCATTCCGGGCTCGAAGAAGAACACCTGCCGTGCTCCACGCTGCTCTGTCTCCATTCCCGTCGTGCCGCGCCCGGGCGGCCACCCTGCTGCTGATGGGCGCCCTGGTGCTTGCGCCGGCGTCGCTGCCCGTCCGCGCCGGATCGGC
>JBIIDW010000167.1:0-5382 GCA_044238215.1 Steroidobacteraceae bacterium | reverse complement strand
GTTCGCCTTCGCGCTGCTCGTGAGCCTGCTGGCGACCGATGCCCGCGCGGCCGTGCCCTGCCGGTTTGCCGCCGAAGCCGCGGCCACGGCCGGATCCGTCGCCGGCGGCAGCCGCTGGGTCACCGCCGAGGCGACTGCGCCGGGGCTGCGTCGGCGGATCATCGACAGTGCCGCCGTCGGCGCACCCGCCAGCTACCACGTACTGCTGCCACCTGGGTACGCAGACGAGCCACCGCGGCGCTTCCCCGTCCTCTACTGGCTGCACGGCACCGGCGGCGGGTTGGGCGGCCTGCCGACGGTCGCCGCACGCTTCGAGGCCGCGATGCGTGCCGGCGACATGCCGCCGATGATCGTCGTGTTCCCCTACGGCCTGGCGTCGGGGATGTGGCTCGACTCCAAGGACGGCAGCAGCCGGATCGAGACGCTGCTGATCGGCGATCTCATTCCGCACGTCGACGCGTGTTACCGCACGGTAGCGGCGCGCGACGGGCGCATCCTCGAGGGCTACAGCATGGGCGGCTACGGGGTCGCGCGTCTCGGGTTGCGGCATCCGCAGCTGTTCGCGGGCGTGCTGATGCTGGCTGCAGGACCGCTGCAGCCCGAGCTGTACGAGACGCCGCGCGCATCAGCGGAGGAACGCGCGCGTCTGATGCAGCAGGTGTATGGCGACGACATGGATTTCTTCCGGCAGCAGAGTCCGTGGCTGCTCGCGCAGCGGGCGGTGGCGGCCGGCGTACCCCTGCCGCGGCTGCGACAGGTCGTTGGGAGCCGCGACGAGACCTATCCGGCGAACCGGGCCTTCCACGAGCACCTGAACCGGCTGGGCATCGGGCACGAGTACGTCGAGCTGCCCGGTGTCGGCCACAGCCTGCCGGCAGTGTGGTCAGCGCTGGGCAGCGCGTCGTGGAATTTCTATTCCGCGGTGCTGCCGCCCGGGACGGCGGATCAGTAGGAAAGGCCGGCCGCCCGCTTCGGCGGCGGCAGTTCAGCGAGCAGCTTGCGCGCGATGCGCACGAAGCTGTCGCGCTCCAGCTGGCTGAGCACACTGAGCTCCCGGTCGCAGGCTTCCCGCACGGCCAGCGAAGCGCGTTCGCACAGCGCGCGTCCCGCCGGCGTTATGCCGATGCTCATCAGGCGGGCGTCGTGGGTGCGCCGAGCACGGGTCACGATGCCCTTCTTTTCCATCCGCACGATCGCACGGCTCAGCGAGGACTGGTTGAGGCTCGTGAACTCCACCACCTCGGTCAGCGTGTAGCTGCGGCCGTCGAACAGGCAAAGGATCACGCGCCACTCGGGGATCGAGATGCCCAGCGGCGCCATCGCCTCGGTCATGACGCCGTGCAGGTAGCGGGTCAGCGAGGTTGCCAGCCATGGAATGAATTGCTCGAGGTCGATCCCGAGCGGAGGCTTGCCGGTCGCCACCAGGGGACGACCGGACGTCCCGCTCGTCGCCGGCACCTGACCCGGGAGGGTGGACGATCTCGAACGCACGCGCGGGCGAGCGCGGGTGCCGCGACTCTTCGCCATGCAGGCCTCCGGGTTGCACTGGGTACGGGGCGCGATGCTAGCCGCGCGGGTCGTGGTGGTGCAAATGAAGGCGGCGATCACCCGAGGGCGGGCGCACGGCAGGCACGAGCCCTCTTGCCGCCGTGTGCTAGGCTCGATCGGGACCGCGCAGACGGCGATCACGGGCTGCGCACGGATCCGCAGACCCCCCGGACCAGCGGCCGATCACCAGCGAGTTGCCGTGCGCGCCTGGAGTTCCCTGTTCGCAGAGTTTCGTGGCTATCCGCGCCGCCTGTGGCTGGTTTGTTTCGCAGCCTATGTCACGGTGCAGATCGAGTTCGCGCTCTGGTCGCTCGCCTTGCCCGCAATGCGCACCGAGTTTGGGCTCTCCAGCAGCGAGGTGGGCTTCCTCACCGGTGTCACCTTTGCGCTCGGTGGCTTGCTGGTGGTCGCCCTCAGCGTCCTCGCGGACCGCTTCGGCAAGCGACTGATGCTGATCGTCGGCACGCTGGCGGCAGCGGTCTTCTCGGCACTGCACGTGGTCGCCACCGGCCTCGTGGCGCTTGCGGTGGTGCGCACCTGCGCGATCGGCTTCAGTGGCCTGGTGTTCCCGTCCACCGGCGCGCTGGTGGCCGAAGAGGCGCCGGCGCGCATCCGCGGCCTCATGGTTGGACTGTTGCAGATCGCCGTGCCGATCGGCTGGCTGCTGGCCGCCATCATCGGTGCCAGCGTGCTCGACGACTACGGCTGGCGCGCGCTCTTTCTCGCCGCCATCCTCGGTCTGCCGGCGGCGCTGCTCGTGCGACTCCACGTCCGCGAATCGCCGCCCGCGCAACCGGCGCCCGGCGGAAGCTGGCGCATCACCGGCCTGTTCGCCGCCGGCATGTGGCGCCGCACCGTGCCGCTGTTCCTGGCGCAGGGCTGCTTCGCGATTGCGTTCGGCGGCGGCTTCATACTCATGCCGCTCTATCTGCACGACGAACTCGGCTTCGACGCCGCCGAAGCCGGTGTTCTCGTGGCCGTGGCCAA
The DNA here is from genome assembly GCA_044238215.1 of Steroidobacteraceae bacterium. Classification (GTDB taxonomy): domain Bacteria; phylum Pseudomonadota; class Gammaproteobacteria; order Steroidobacterales; family Steroidobacteraceae; genus UBA964. The sequence goes on along the minus strand of JBIIDW010000167.1, from coordinate 2,847 downwards.
CGCCATGGGGCTGCTAGGCTACCTGGCGACCGCCTGGGTCGGCGAGTTCCACTGGACGCGGCGCAATACCATCGTCGTGTCCACGTTCGCTGCCGCCGTGGCGTTTGCCGTCTTCGTACTGTTCGCGCGCAGCCATCTTGGGGTGCTGGCGGCGTACGCCTTGCTGACCTTCTTCCTGCTCGGCACGTCCGCGGTGAAGTTGCCCTACATCGCCGAGCTCTACCCGAGCGGGCTGCGGGCCACCGGGATCGCATTTGCGTCGTCGCTCGCGATCCATTCGGGTCTCGCGTTCGGCCCGGCGATCGTCGGTTCCCTCGTCGATCAGGTCGGCTGGTCGCAGGCCCTCTTGATCGGCGGCGCGCTGCCGCTGGTGGCCGCGGCCGGCCTGTTCCTGCTGCTGCAGCACCTGCCCTCGGGGCTCGACTTGCACGAGATCGAGTCGCGCCTGCAGCGCGGGCAGTGAATGCGCCTCAGATTCGGATCTTCGGCAGGGAATTGCCCCACAGCGTGTAGAGATCCGGCGGATTCGTGCCGGCGATCCCCATGAGCTCCTCGATACCGATCGACTCCTCGCCCTGACGCCCATAGAGCACGACTTCGTCGCCCGCGCGTACCGCTCCGGGCAGGTCGGTCACGTCGGCTACCAGAACGTTCATGGTCACGAGTCCGACGACCGGGACGCGCTTGCCCTGGATCAGCACCTGCGGCTGCCGCGCTCCGGCTGCCGCGAGCCGATCCGTGCCGGAGAACACGCGGCGATACCCGTCCGAGTAACCCACCGGGATGTTGGCCAGACGGGATTCACGCCGCAGCGTCTGGGCGCGCTCGTAGGAGACCGTGGCACCCGCCGGAAAGCTGCCGACGCTGGCGACGCGCGCCTTGAAGGTGCTGAAGAACCTGAACTCCGGGAAGCCGTTTCCGCCGTGGCCATAGACGGCCCGACCGACCCGCATCAGGTCGAGCCGGTTCTCCGGGACGTTCAGCGATGCGAAGGAGTTGGCACAGTGCAGCAGGACCTCGTTGCGCCCGACGCCGGCGGCCCGCAGCAGCCAGGTCGCATCGTCGTTGAACCGGCGCGCTCCGTCCCGGTGTTCCTCGACGGTGTTCACCGGGCAGTGGTCCATCACGCCGGCGAGGCGCAGTTGCGTCAACGCGAGCAGCTTTCTCGCCTCCTCGCGGTTCCGCTCGAGACGCAGGTCCAGGCCCTCGCGGCTCATGCCCATCGAGTTGAGCGCGACATGCATCGGCAGGCGGCTGCCGCGTCGCGCCGCGATGCGCGCGGCGTTCGTCGCGACTTCGAGCCCGCCGACCATCTCCTCGATGCGGTATTGCAGGCCGTCCTCGACCTCGTCGGCCGTCGCGACCCGCAGGCGGAGGATGCGGCCACGGAAGCCATGCGCGCGGACCACGCGCGCCTCCTCGTTGCTGGTGATGCCGAGCCAGGTGATGCCGTGCCGGCGGATCGAGGGCATCAGCAGGTCGAGGCCATGGCCGTAGGCATCGGCCTTGACCACGAGGCAGACGGATCGCAGCTCGCCGACCTGCCGCCGAAGTTCGCGCAGGTTCGCCTCGAACTGCGCGGCGTCGACCTCCAGCCAGGCGTTGCCGCGGGTGGCGGAGCGGACGCCCGTACCGCGCGGTTGCGGCGTCAGCGGCGGGGCCGCAGCTGACGGTCGACCCGCGAGCAGCGCGCCGCCGATCGCGGCACCGGCCAGCAATCCGCGGCGACTGATCGGCATCACGATCCTCCAGCGCGCCCCTTGCGGGCCCTGAACTACTTTACAGCGCCCGACTGCTCGAAGGTCTCGCGGTCGCGCCGTGGCGCGATGTTGACGTCGATCTGGTCGCCGATCACCAGCGTCATGAGATCGAAGGCGGTGAGCAGCGGACCGTCGTAGAACGGTCGGGTAGCCGCGCGCAGCTCCTCGTGGGTGGTCTGCGGCGGGATGATGTGCGAGTAGACCGCCAGCCGCGGCTTCATGACGGCAAACGCCCGCCCGGCTTCCTCCGGGGTGGAATGCACCGACAGGCTGACGTTCGCGCGTACCGCTTCCGGCGAGTCGCCCGGCGACGGGACCTGCACCTCGTGTACGACCACGTCGGCGCCGCGCCCGTGCTTGATGAGTTCCGAGCCGGGACCGACCCGCAGGTCGCCCGAGAAGGCCACCGACCGGCCCGCGTAGTCGACGCGGAAACCGTAGGTGGCGCCGTCCAGATTGCCGACGCGCGTGGTGCCGGGGATGATCGGCATGTGCGCCACGTTGAACGCGGTGATCTTCACGCCGTCCTCGTCGAACACCACGCCGCTGCCGATCTCGTTGGGCTCGATCCGGCTGCCGGGAGACGGTATGCCGACGATCTGCCGGTAGGCGACGTCCCAGCGATACGCGCGCTGCAGTCCGTCGACGAACCCGGCGGTTCCCGGTGGACCGAACACGCGCAGCGGCTGCCGACGACCGTACATCCAGCCCGTGATCCACAGGTCGGCGACGCCGGCGACGTGGTCGTAGTGCAGGTGCGTGATGAAGATGTCCGTCACCGTCGTCAGCAGGCCGAAGCCTCCCGCCTCGAACATGCGCTGGCGCACGCCGGGGCCGGCGTCGATGAGGATCTTGCGGCTGCCCGCTTCGACCAGGATGGACGGGCCATGGCGGTCCGGTGACGGGCGCGGCGCGCCGGTACCGAAGAAGGTGAGCTTGATGACCTTCTCGGCGGCGGGCGCCGCCTGATCTGCAAGCGCAGCGATCGGAACGCCGACGCTGCCGAGGAACACCAGCAGCACGCTTGCGACAACCTTCATGACGCACCTCTCCGGACAGCAGGCTCTCGCCGCCAGAATAAGTCGAT
>JBIIDW010000166.1:0-5384 GCA_044238215.1 Steroidobacteraceae bacterium | reverse complement strand
CCTCGCGCATGAAGTACACCCAGATCGGCACGGCGGTACGGCTGCCTTCCTCGCGTTCGCCGAGCGAGCGTTCCTGGTCGAAGCCGACCCAGACGCTCGCCACGAGCCGGGGGTTGTAGCCGTTGAACCAGGTGTCCTTGGCGTCGTTCGTGGTGCCGGTCTTGCCCGCGAGGTCGCGTCGCCCAAGTGCCAGCGCGCGCTGCCCGGTGCCGCGGGTGATGACCTCGGACATCATGCTGTCGATCAGCCAGGCGTTCTGGGCGCTGATGGCGCGCTCGGCCAGGCGCTCCTTTGGCAGGGTGCAGTCGCGCCCCGCCGGCGCGGCGGGCGGCGACGCGGGCTGCGGGTCGGCGGCGGGTTCGGCGGCGGGTTCGGCTGCGGGCTCCGCGAGCGGATCGCCGGCGGGTTGCGCGGCGTCCTCGGGTGCTGCTTCCGGCGCCGCGGGCTCGGACGGCGCGGGCTCGGACGGCGCGGGCGGCGGCGGCGGGCTGCGTGGCTCGCACTCCGCGGCGGCGATGCGCGGTTCGGCCTGGAACACGACCTTGCCGGCCGGATCCTCGATGCGGTCGATGAAGTAGGGCGCGACCCGGAAGCCGCCGTTGGCGAACACCGCGTAGCCCGAGGCCACCTCGAGCGGAGAGGCGGGCATGGTGCCCAGCGCCAGCGTCAGGTTGGCGGGAAGCGACTTGCGGGCAAAGCCGAAGCGCTCGGCATGGCGGATCGCGGGTTGCAGGCCGATGCCCTGCAGCAGCCTGATCGACACCAGGTTCCGGGACTTCACCAGTGCCTCGCGCAGCCGGGTCGGGCCGTAGAACTCACCCGAGGAATTCTCCGGGCGCCAGGCTTCCTCCATGCCGGGGCCGTCGACCACGATCGGCGCGTCCATGATCACCGACGATGCCGTGAAGCCGTTGTCGAGGGCGGCGGAGTACAGGAAGGGCTTGAACGCGGATCCGGGCTGCCGCTTGGCCTGGGTGACCCGGTTGAACTTGCCGAGGCCCTTGTCGAAGTAGTCGAACCCGCCGACCAGCGCCGCGACCGCGCCGTCCTGGGGGTCGAGCGCGACCAGCGCCGCCTCCGCCTCGGGTACCTGCACCAGCTGCGCGTTGCCGCCCGATGCGATCACGTAGACCACGTCGCCTCGCGCCAGGATCTCCCCCGCGGTCTTCGGTGCGGGGCCGACACGCTCGCCGTCCTGCCGCCGGGCCCAGGACATGCCGGCCCACTCGAGGGTCTTGAAGCCGTCTCCCTTGACGAAGACTCGGGCGGAGCGCGGGCCGACCGACAGCACCACCGCAGGCGACAGCGGTCCGATCGCCGGGTACTCGTCGATGGCCGCACCGAGAGACGCCTCGTCCTCCGCTCCCTGCAGCGGCAGCCTGCCGCGGGCTCCGCGCCAGCCGTGGCGACGGTCGTATTCGACCAGGCCCAGCCGCAGCGCACGGTTCGCGGCCGCCTGCAGGCGCGTGTCGATGGTGGTGTAGACGCGGTAACCCTGGTTCTGGGCATCGTTGCCAAAGCGCCGCACCAGCTCGAGCCGGGCCATTTCCGCGACGTAGGGCGCCTCGACCTCGTACGCGGGCGAGTGAATCCGCGCGTTGACGACCTCCGCGGCGGCGCGTTCGGCGGTGACCGCGTCGATGAAACCGAGCTCCCGCATCCGCCGCAGCACGTAACCGCGGCGCTGCGCCGCCGCCTCCGGGTTGTTGATGGGGTTGTAGCGGGACGGGGCCTGTGGGACGCGGGCCAGCGTGGCGACCTCGGCCAGCGTGAGCTGTTCAAGGGTCTTGCCGAAGTAGAGTTCCGCCGCTGCGGCGATTCCGTAGGCCCGCTTGCCGAAGCTGATGACGTTCAGGTAGAGCCCGAGGATCTGCTGCTTGGAGAACTCGCGTTCGATCCGGTAGGTCAGGAACACTTCCTGGAGCTTGCGCCGCCAGGTCCGGTCCTGCGTCAGGAACAGGTTGCGCGCGGTCTGCATCGTGATCGTGCTGGCGCCCTGCAGGTTGCTGCCGGGAACCAGGTAGATCAGCGCCGAACGCAGGATGCCCTGGTAATCGAAGCCCGAGTGTTCGAAGAACCGGTCGTCCTCGGCGGCGACGAAGGCCTGGCGGACCAGCTCCGGGATTTCCTCGTAGGCCACCGGGATGCGCCGCTGCTCACCGATCTGCGCCATCAGCTGCCCGCTACGGGCATAGATCCGCAGCGGCACCTGCAGCTCGGTGTTGCGCATCTGCTCGACGCTCGGGAGCGTCGGGTTCAGGTAGACGTATGCGCCCGCGATGCCCAGTGGCACCAGCAGGGCCAGGGAGCAGACGGTGGCCGTGCCCCAGAAGGCGATCTTGCGGAGGGTCGGATTCAAGGCTGGATACCGTGGCTTGCGCGCCCCGCGGGGGCTGTGCATAGTAACTGCCGTTTCCCAGGCAAACCCATCGAAAGATGGGGACGCAAAGCCTCCGGTCTAAAGGCCTACGGCCTATGACAGCGGGGTTGCCGACCCGGTTCCGCCTCGGGTCGACCTGCGCCCCCATCCGTCCGGTGGTCGCAGGTGACACCCCATGCAGCATAAATCCGCCGCTCTCACCCTTGGAGTGCGGTCGCCCGTTCTATTTAACCTTATCCTGCGATATAGTGCGCGACGTCCTCGTCTAGTTCGCCGATTTATCCCGTAAGTATCTGAGAATAAAGGGCGAAATCAGGTGTTTCTTTTCAGGCGCAAGCAACGACCTCTCATCGGGCTCGACGTCACGACCTCCTCGATCAAGCTGATCGAGCTGTCGATGGCGGGCAGCGAGTACCGGGTCGAGGCCTATGCCGGCGAGGCCACCCCGCCCAATTCGATCAACGAGAAGATCATCGTCGACCCCGAAGCGGTCGGAGAGGCCATCAAGCGGGCGATCAAGCGCGCCGGAACGCGCACGCCGGACGTTGCCATCGCCATCAGCGGCGACGCGGCGATCACCAAGGTCATCCAGATGCCCAAGAACCTGATGGGCAGCGAACTCGAGGCCCAGGTCGCCCTGCAGGCCGACCAGTACATTCCGTTCCCGATGGACGAGGTCAGCTATGACTTCGAGGTCGTGGGGCCCTCCGAGAAGTACCAGGACTCGATCGACGTGCTGCTCGTGGCCACGCGCACCGAGAACGTCGAGCTGCGCAAGGCCGCCGTGATCGCCGCGGGCCTGGTGCCGCGGATCGTCGACGTGGAGGCGTTCGCGCTCGAGAACGCCTGCAAGCTGATGACGCACCAGATGCCTGACGGTGGCATCGGTCGCACGGTCGCGGTCGTCGACTTCGGCGCCAGCAGCACCACCTTCAGCGTGCTGCAGAACCTGCGCGTGGTGTACACACGCGATTTCTCCTTCGGCGGGCAGCAGCTCACCGAGGAGATCATGCGCACCTACGGGCTCTCGCTGGAGGAGGCGGGACGGTCGAAGAAGGAAGGCGGCCTCCCGGGCAACTACCAGTCCGAGGTGCTCGACCCCTTCATCGACGACATGACGCAGCAGGTGAGCCGCTCGCTGCAGTTCTACCTCGCCTCGGGCTCGGGTCGCGAGCAGCCCGAGAAGATCCTGGTCTGCGGCGGTTGCGCGAACATCACGGGCGTCGCCGACGTCATTGCCAGCCGGGTCGGAATCGCTGCGGAGCGCGGCGATCCCCTGGGTCAGATGAAGATGGCGCCGCGGGTGAAGGTGCAGAACGTGTCGCGTGACGCCACGGCACTGCTCACGGCCTGCGGTCTCGCGCTGCGGGGCTTCGACGACTGATGCCTCGCATCAACCTACTTCCCTGGCGCGAGGAGCAGCGTAAGGAGCGCCGGCAGGCGTTCTTCGTTTCGCTGGGCATCGCCGCGGTCGCCGCCGGCATCACGACGTTCGGCGTCAACATCTATTTCAGCTCCCTGGTCGATGCGCAGCAGTTGCGCAACGACCGGCTCAACGTCGAGATCGCCTCGCTCGACAAGCAGATTGCGGAGATCGAGAGCCTCGAGGCGCAGAAGCAGCAGTTCATCGCGCGAATGGAGATCATCGAGCGGCTGCAGAGCTCGCGGCCGGCGATCGTGCACGTCTTCGACGAACTGGCCCGCACGCTGCCCGACGGCACCCAGCTGACGGGCATCACGCAGACCGGCAACCGGCTGAAGATCGAGGGGCTCGCGCAGTCGAGCACCCGCGTCTCCACCTTCATGCGCAACATCGACGAAAGCGACTGGATGCGCAACCCGGAACTCGAGGTCATCGAGACCCGCGAAAACACCGCGCTCGGCGCGAATTTCGTGCTGTTCGCGGAGCAGGTGACCCCGGGCCAGGCCGAGGAAGGCGCCGAGGGCGACGGTAAGCGCACGGCATCGGCGGGGGGTGGGTGATGAAGCTCAACGCCGAGCTGAAGATGCCCGCCTTCCTCGAAGAGCTGAAGCAGATCAACCAGCTCGATCCGCGCGATCCCGGGCGCTGGCCGCTGTCGGTTCGCGTGCTCGCGGCCATCGCGGCTTTCGTCGCGCTCACGCTGGTGCTGTCCTACCTGCTCGTCTGGAGTTCCAAGTCGCCGGAGCTCGATCAGAAGAGGGCGGAGGAACAGACGCTGCGCGACACGTTCCGCACCAAACACAACCGCGCCGTCAACCTCGGCGCGTACAAGCAGCAGCTGAACGACATCGAGCGGTCCTTCGGCGCGCTGCTGCGTCAGCTGCCCGGGCGCACGGAAGTCCCGAACCTGCTGGTCGACATCTCGCAGAGCGGCCTCGCGGCCGGCCTCGAGGAGAAGCTCTTCCAGCCCGCGGCCGAGGAGCGCAAGGACTTCTACGCGGAGCTGCCGATCAAGATCCGGCTCACGGGCAGTTACCACGAGTTCGGCGAGTTCGTGAGCGGCATCGCGGCCCTGCCGCGCATCGTCACGCTGCACGACATCGCGATCCGTCCGACCAGGCCCGGCGCCTTCGACGACCTCACCCTCGACCTGACGGCGCGCACCTACCGTTACCTCGACGAGGACGAGATGGCCGAGGCGGACGGGCGCAAGAAGGAAGGTGGCTGATGACGACCCTCCTCGAGCGACTGGCTCTCGCCTGCGTGGCTGCGCTCGCTCTGGCGGGCTGTGCCTCGGGCGACTCCGAACTCGACAGCTTCATCTCGTCCGTGAAGTCCGAGACCAGCGGCAACGTCGACCCGCTGCCCGAGGTCAAGCCCTACCAGAGCTTCACCTACACGGCGTCGAACCTGCGGTCCCCGTTCGAGCCCAACGGGCCGAGCAATGCGGTGACTGCAAGCACGGTGCGCCCCGACTCGCGTCGCAACCGGGAGTTCCTCGAGCAGTTCTCGCTGGACACGCTGCGAATGGTCGGCACGCTCGACCTCGGCGGGAACAGATACGGACTGGTGAAGACGAAG
>JBIIDW010000201.1:0-4940 GCA_044238215.1 Steroidobacteraceae bacterium | reverse complement strand
AGGTCCACCAGTTCCCGCGCCTCGCGCTTGTTCAGCCCGAGCTGGTTGAACAGCGCCTCGGCCATCTCCGCTTTGGTCAGCGCCATGGATGTCGTCGACCCTTATTCCCTGAACCCGGCCTTCAGGCCCGCCGCCAGCTCCTGCCGGACCGCGGCCATCGAGGCCTCGATCTCCTGATCAGTGAGCGTGCGATCTTTTTCTTGAAAAATCAAACCCAAAGCGACGCTTTTTCGTCCTTTTTCTACACCGGGGCCCCGATATACATCGAAGAGCCGCAGTTCGCGCATCAGGCCTGACGCGACCAAGGTTACACGTTCGCGGATCGCGCTGAAAGGCACGTCCTCGTCGACGACGACCGCCAGGTCGCGCCTGACCTGCGGGAACCGCGAAACTTCCGCCACGGGTGGGTAGTTCACGCCCAGGGCCGTCGCGTAGTCCAGTTCGAACAGCACCGGCGCGGACGGCAGACCCAGTGCCCGTACCGTGGCCGGGTGCAGCTCGCCTATCCAGCCGACTGCCGCGCGGCCGCGCAGGATACGGGCACTGCGTCCGGGATGCAGGCAGTCGAGGGCGGCGGGTTCGAAGACGAAGGCGGAGGCCGGGCCGGTCAGGCTCAGCAGCGCCTCCAGGTCCGCGCGCAGGTCATGGAAATCGACTGTGGCCGCCGCGCCCGCCCACTGCTCCGGCCAGCGTGACCCGCTGGCGACCGCCGCCAGTCGGTCGACCTCGCGACCGTCGGGCAGGAACACCACGCCGTGCTCGACGAGGCGCACGCGATCCTGCTGCCGCCGCAGGTTCTCCTGCAGCGCGCGGATCAGCCCGGGCCACAGCGACACGCGCATCGCGGCGAGGTCGCTGGAGATCGGGTTGGCCACCCGTCGTGCCTCCACGCCGGGAAACAGCGTCTCCTGCAGCGCCGGATCCACGAACGAGAAGTGCACGCCCTCGTGGTAACCGCGCGCCGCCAGCACGTCCAGGGCGCGGATTTCCTCGAGTTCGGCAACGGGGCGCGCCGCGACGGCCTGCGGGAAACGCGCGTCGTGGGCGGGAATCTGCGAATAGCCGACCAGCCGCGCCACTTCCTCGATCAGGTCGCGTTCGATCGCGATGTCGAACCGGTGCGACGGCGGCCGCACGTCGAAACCCTCGGGGTTCGGCGTGACCTGCATGCCGAGTGCCTGCAGCGCCCTCGCCGCCTCGTCGTCCGCGACCGTCACGCCGAGCAGGCGCTCGACCTGCCGGCGTCGCAGCGGCACGGTCGCCCGTTGCGGCAACCGCGCCGGGTCGACCGTCTCGGTGACCGGCCCCGCGGTTCCGCCCGCGAACCCGAGAATCAGCGCCGTTGCCCGCTCGATCGCGCGCCTGGCGCCTTCGGGGTCGACACCGCGTTCGAATCGCTGGCTCGCGTCCGTGGTGAGCCCGTAGCGCCGTCCGCGCCCCGCGATCGCATCCGGGTGGAACCAGGCCACCTCGAGGAACACGCGCGAAGTGGTCGCCGACACGGCCGTGCGTGCGCCGCCCATGACGCCCGCCATCGCGACCGGGCCCTCCGCGTCGGCGATGACCAGCACGTCCGGCGTGAGTTCCACGTCGCTGCCCTCGAGCAGCGTGCAGCGTTCGCCCGCAAGGGCCTTGCGCACGACGATGCCGCCCGACAGCCGCTCGAGATCGTAGGCGTGCATCGGCTGGCCCAGTTCCAGCAGCACGTAGTTGGTGACGTCGACGACCGGGCTGATCGAGCGGACCCCGGCCCGCCGCAACCGTTCCTGGACCCAGTGCGGCGACGGCCGGGCGTTGTCGATGCCCTCGATGACGCGGCCGAGGAAGCGCGGGCAGGCCGAGGCGTCCTCGACCCTGACGCCCAGGGTGGCGGCCGACCCGGCACTCACGGCGGGCACCACCGGCGCCGGCAGCGCCTGACCCGCGAGCGCCGCCACTTCACGCGCGATGCCGAGCACGGACATCGCGTCGCCGCGGTTCGGCGTGATCGCGAGTTCCAGAACCGTGTCGTCGAGGCGCAGGTAGTCGCGCAGCGACGCGCCCACCGGCGCGTCCGGCGGCAACTCGAGGATGCCTTCGTGGCCCTCGGCCAGGCCGAGTTCGCGCGCGGAGCACAGCATGCCCGCGGACTCGACGCCGCGCAGCTTCGCGGCCTTGATCGCCAGGCCGCCGGGCAGCGCCGCGCCGACGGTGGCCAGCGCGCTGCGCAGCCCCGCGCGCGCGTTCGGTGCGCCGCAGACAATCTGCAACGGATCGCCCGCGCCGGTCGACACTCGGCACACGCGAAGCCGGTCCGCCTGCGGATGCGGCACGGCCTCGAGGATTTCGGCGACGACCACGCCGGAGAACGCGGGGGCCGCCGGCGTGAGCGATTCGAGTTCGAAACCGGCCATCGTCAGCCGGTCGCCGAGTTCGCGCGGCCCGCAGTCGGGCGTGACGAATTCCGCCAGCCAGTCGAGCGAAACCTTCATGCTGCACCGAACTGGCGCAGGAAGCGCAGGTCGCTGTCGAAGAACAGCCGCAGGTCGCTGACGCCGTAGCGCAGCATCGCGAGCCGCTCGATGCCCATGCCGAAGGCGTAGCCGGTCCAGCGCTCCGGGTCGACGCCTGACGCGCGGAACACGTTCGGGTGGACCATGCCGCAGCCGGCGACCTCGAGCCAGCCGGTGTGCTTGCAGACGCGGCACCCCGATCCGGCACAGAACACACAGGACATGTCCACCTCGGCCGACGGCTCGGTGAACGGAAAATACGAGGGGCGCAGGCGCATGCGCAGGTCCTGCTCGAAGAAGGCCTGCAGGAAGCCCTGCAGCACCGCCTTGAGGTTCGCGAAGCTCACGTTCTCGTCGACCACCAGGCCCTCGACCTGATGGAACATCGGTGAGTGCGTCATGTCGTAGTCGCAACGATAGACGCGCCCCGGCGCGATCAGCGCCAGCGGCAGCTGGCCTTTGCGAAGCTCGCGGATCTGCACCGGCGACGTGTGCGTGCGCAGCAGGCGCCCGTCGGGAAAGTAGAACGTGTCGTGCATCGCCCGCGCCGGGTGGTTCGCGGGGATGTTCAGTGCCTCGAAGTTGTGGAAATCGTCCTCGACCTCGGGGCCGGTGGCGACGGCGAACCCCGCCTGGCGGAAGATCGACTCGATCCGCAGGCGCGCCCGCGTCACCGGGTGCAGGCCGCCGCGGGCCTCGCCGCGCCCGGGCAGTGAGACGTCGATGCGCCCCGCGGCCAGCTCCGCCTCGACGGCGGCGGCGGACAGCGCCGCACGCCGCGACTCGATCGCGTCCTGCAGCGCCTGCTTCGCCTCGTTGATGCGCGCGCCGGCAGCCGGACGCTCCGCAGGTGGCAGCGCGCCCAGCGTCTTGAGCTGCTCGGTGAACAGACCCTTCTTGCCCAGCCAGCGAACACGCACCTCGTCGAGCGCGGCGAGCGTGACGCTCGCCGCGGCCTCGTCGAGGGCGTCGCGGGTCAGGGTCGCGAGATCACTCACGACCGGCGCCTCAGGCGATGCCGAGAGCCGCCTTGACCTTGGTGGCCAGCGCGCCGAACGCCGCTTCGTCGTGCACGGCGATGTCGGCGAGCATCTTGCGGTCGATGTCGATCGCCGCCGCCTTCAGCCCGCTGATCATGCGGCTGTAGGACAGGCCGTGCGCGCGCGCCGCGGCATTGATGCGTTGGATCCACAGCGCACGGAAGTCGCGCTTCTTGAGCCGACGACCCTTGTACGCGTACTGGCCGGCCTTGATGACCGCCTGCTTGGCGGCGCGATAGACCTTGCGACGGGCGTTGTAATAGCCCTTGGCCTTGCCCAGAACCTTCTTGTGACGGCGACCCGCGGTCACCCCACGCTTGACTCGTGCCATGTTGGTTTACCTCGGGTGGTGTTCAGGCGTTCGGCAGCAGCTGGTCGAGACGACCGACGTCGCTCTCGTGGACCAGGCTGGAACCGCCGGAGCGGAGCTGGCGCTTGGTCTTGCGCGGCTTGTGGCCGAGGTTGTGGCGGCGTCCGGCCGAGTAGGACTTGTAGCCCTTGGCCGTCTTGCGAAAACGCTTCGCTGCCGCCCGGTTGGTCTTCAACTTGGGCATTGCTTCTCTCCTCGTTGTAGCCCCGGTCGCAAGGCCCCCGCGGGCCCGCTACGGGCGGATGCCACGACGCCGCTCCGCCCCACCACGGGACGGCTGCGACGGTCGCCGCATCACTTCTTCTTTGGCGCGAACACCATCACCATCTGACGGCCTTCCATCAGCGGGTTCTGCTCGACGCTCCCCACGGCGGAGAGGTCGGTGGCCACCCGGTCCAGGAGCCGGCGGCCGATCTCCTGGTGCGCCATTTCACGGCCGCGGAACCGCAGGGTTACCTTGGCCTTGTCGCCCTCCGACAGGAAGCGGGTGAGATTACGCAGCTTGACCTGGTAATCAGCCTCTTCCGTTCCGGGGCGGAATTTCACTTCCTTGACCTGTTGCTGCTTCTGCTTCTTCTGCGCGGAGTGGGTTTTCTTCTTCTGTTCGAAGAGGAACTTCCCGAAGTCCATGATGCGCACCACCGGTGGTTCGGCCATCGGTGACACTTCGACGAGGTCGAGCTCGCTGCTCTGCGCCAATGACAGTGCCTCGAACCGGGTCATGATGCCCGCCTGGGAACCGTCTGCCGCGATCACGCGCACCTGCGGCGCCGTGATCTCCTCGTTGCGCCGGATGCGCTTCGTTGCAGTCGCTATAAATCAGTCCTCCAAAGTTCGGCGCCCGCGGCTTTCCAGTTCCAGCGACAACCGTTCGGCGAATGCCTGCGGGGTCATCTGGCCCAGGTCCTTGCCACTGCGGGAGCGCACGGATACGAGCTTCGCTGCCACTTCCTTGTCGCCTGCCACCAATAGGTATGGCACGCGCTGCAGCGTGTGTTCGCGAATCTTAAAGCCGATCTTTTCGTTGCGCAAGTCGAT
>JBIIDW010000165.1:0-5405 GCA_044238215.1 Steroidobacteraceae bacterium | reverse complement strand
GCTGTCGACCATGACGCCGTTCGATTACGCCGCGTTCCGCAATTCGCTGGGCCGCGCCTCCGGCTTCCAGTCGGTGCAGTACAGGCTGCTGGAGTACCAGATCGGCAACAAGAACCGCGACATGATCGCCGTCCATCGCCGCGATCCCGCGGCGTTCGAGCGGCTGGCCCGGGCCCTCGCCGCGCCGTCGCTGTACGACGAGTGCCTGCAGCTGCTGTCGCGGCGCGGCTACGGCGTGCCGGAGGCCTGCCTCGCGCGCGACTTCGCGGAGCCCTACGCCCCGAGCAAGGCGGTGGCGGGCGCATGGCTCGGCGTCTACCACAACGCCGGGAAAGACTGGGATCTCTACCAGCTTGCCGAGCGTCTCGTCGACCTCGACCACCGCTTCCAGCTCTGGCGCTTCCACCACATGAAGACGGTGGAGCGGATCATCGGCTACAAGCCGGGGACGGGCGGCACGGGCGGTGTGTCCTACCTCGCCAAGGCGCTCGAGCTCAGGTTCTTCCCGGAGCTCTGGCAGGTCCGGACGTCGATGTGACCCGGCGTTCCCACGCGCGCTTCACGCGCCAGCCGAGCAGCAGCGCGAGCGCGGCCCAGTACAGCAGCGGCTCGACCAGCCCGGCGCGCACCTGCCAGTGGAAGTGCCACGCGGCCAGCACGGTCGCCGGGTAGGCGAGGCGGTGCAGCACCGCCCAGCGGCGGCCCAGTCGGCGCATCGCCCGGTCGGCGGAAGTCGCCGCGAGCGGCAGCAGCATCAGCAGCGCCGCAAGCCCGACGGTGATGTACGGCCGCCGTGCGATCTCGCGGCCGAGGTCGGAGAAGTCGAGGTTCAGCTCCAGCACCGCGTAGGCGAGGAAGTGCAGCAGCGCGTAGGTGAACGCCGCGACGCCGAGGATGCGTCGCCACCGCTGCAGCCCGTTCCAGCCCGTCCAGGCGCGCAGCGGGCTCACCAGCAGGGTGATCAGCAGCAGGTTCAGCGCGGTCTTGCCGCTGAAGTGGATGGTTTCCTTGACCGGATTCGGTCCCAGCGACAGGCCCCAGGCGCCTGCGCCGGCCGCGACCAGCCAGGCGAGCGGCGCCGCCACCGCCAGCAGCAGCAGCGGGCGTTCGACGCGCCGGTAGCGGTCGCTCACCTCAGTAGAAGCGCCGCAGGTCCATGCCGCGATACAGACCCGCGACCTCGGCCGCGTAGCCGTTGAACGGCAGGGTGTCCACGCGCGCCGCAAACAGCCCGGAACCGAGGCGGCGCTCCTTGGCCTGGCTCCAGCGGGGGTGGTCCACCGCCGGGTTCACGTTGGCGAAGAAGCCGTATTCGTCGGGCGCCGAGAGGTTCCAGCTCGTGCGCGGCGCGCGCTCGGTGAAGCGGATGCGGACGATGGACTTGATGCTCTTGAAGCCGTACTTCCACGGCACGATGAGCCGCAGGGGCGCCCCGTTCTGGTTCGGCAGCCACTGGCCGTGGAGGCCGACGACCATCAGCGCGAGCGGGTGCATCGCCTCGTCCATCCGCAGGCCCTCGACGTAGGGCCAGTCGAGCACGCGCTGGCGCTGCCCGGGCATCTGCTTCGGGTCGAGCAGGGTGGTGAACTCGACGTACTTCGCGCGCGACGTCGGCCTGAAGCGCCGGAGCAGGTCGGCCAGCGGAAACCCGAGCCACGGGACCACCATCGACCAGGCCTCGACGCAGCGGAACCGGTAGATGCGCTCCTCCAGGGCGTGCGGCCGGAGGATGTCCTCCAGCGTGAAGCTTCCGGTGACCTCGGCCTCGCCGGCGACGTCGACGCTCCACGGGCGCGTGCGCATCCGCTGCGCGTTCGCCTTCGGGTCGGACTTGTCGAGCCCGAACTCGTAGAAGTTGTTGTAGCTGGTCACGTCCTCGAAGGAGTTCGGCGGCGGATCCGTGACCACGTACTTCGCGTTGCGGGTGAAACGGGGCTGCGCCGGCGGTGCGCCGGTGCCCGCGCCACTGCCGGTCGCGACCGCTGCGGCCCCCGAGCGCCCGGTGGCCTGCGCGGAGGCTGCAGCGGGCCATGCGCTGCCGATTGCCGCCGCGCCCGCCAGTGACGCCACGAGCGAGCGGCGCTGCAGGAAGACCTCGCGCGGCGTGATGTCGGAGGGGCGGATGATCGTCGGGTCGGGACGCTTCATGGTGGACGCTCCGGAGGTGGGCGATGGGGCGGATCAGCGCCAGTGGACGAAGCATACCGGCAATGCGGCCGCGCGCTCGCGCAGCCGTGGCGGGGCGTTGACGAGCACGGCCCGCGTCGCCAGCCGGAGGTGATCGAGGTCGGGGGCCGAGTTGCCATAGGCGACGATCAGCCGACCGGGAAAACGCGGCGCGATGCGCTCGAGCTGCCGCGCCTTCTCGAGGTCGCGGCAGTTCGGGCCGTCCAGCCTGCCGTCCAGGCGGTCGCCCGACCACCGTACGCGGCTGCACACGGTCTCGTGGAAGCCCAGCGCGCGGCCAATGTCGGGCACGTAGAGGTCGACGGAAGCGGACATCAGTACCAGGTGATCGCCCGCCTCGAGATGGGCCCGGACCGCCGTCAGCGCGTCGCGGAAGACGCCGCGGGCGAGCAGTTGCGGCACGAACTCGCGGGTCCACGCCGCAATCTGCTCGCGGGTCATGCCGCCGAGGGCTGCGCGCAGCAGTGCGCCCTTCAGTTCACCGCGGTCGGCACGACCGAGCAGGTAGCGCAGCAGCGCCGGCAATACCCCGGCCAGCCGGAGCGCGCGAACCGGGTGCCGCGCGGCGCAGCGCAGCACGAAGGGGACGAGGGTGTCGCGATGGGTGATCGTGCCGTCGAGATCGAAGAAGACGAGCTTCGGTTCGACCCCGACGGCATCGCTGGCCATGGGGCTGCCCTGTCCGCCAGCCGCCGGTCAGCGCGGGCCGGGCGCCGCGAGCTGCCGCAGCACGTACTGCAGGATGCCGCCGTGCCGGTAGTAGTCGCGCTCCTTGGGCGTGTCGATGCGGACGCGCACCCTGAAGGCGATCGGCGCGCCACCGTTCTCCGGCGTCGCCGTGACCGTGACCTCGCGGGCCTCGGCGTTCTGCAGGTCGCCGAAGTCGAAGACCTCGCGGCCGGTCAGGCCCAGGCTCTGCGCGTTCTGGCCGTCGACGAACTGGCAGGGCAGCACGCCCATGCCAATGAGGTTGGACCGGTGGATGCGCTCGAAGCTCTCGGCGATGACCGCCTTGACGCCAAGCAGCATCGTGCCCTTGGCGGCCCAGTCGCGCGAGGATCCGGTGCCGTACTCCTTGCCCGCCAGCACCACCAGCGGCGTGCCGCCGGCCTGGTACTTCATCGAGGCGTCGTAGATCGACATCTGCTCGCCCGACGGGATGTGCACGGTGACGCCGCCCTCGGTGCCCGGCGCCAGCAGGTTGCGCAGCCGGATGTTCGCGAACGTGCCGCGCATCATGACCTCGTGGTTCCCGCGGCGCGCGCCGTAGGAGTTGAAGTCGGCCTTCTGCACGCCCTTGGACTCGAGGTAGCGCGCCGCGGGGC
Organism: Steroidobacteraceae bacterium; assembly: GCA_044238215.1. GTDB lineage: Bacteria > Pseudomonadota > Gammaproteobacteria > Steroidobacterales > Steroidobacteraceae > UBA964. The sequence goes on along the minus strand of JBIIDW010000165.1, from coordinate 1,893 downwards.
TGCCGCGGGCGATGTCGCCCGCCGGCGAGATGTGGTCGGTGGTGACCGAGTCGCCGAGCAGCGCCAGCGCGCGGGCGCCCTTGATCGGCCGCACCGCGCCGGGCTGCATCGTCATGCCCTCGAAGTAGGGCGGGTTGCGGACGTAGGTGGAGGCGTCGTCCCAGGCGTAGAGCTGGCCGGCCGGCACGGCGATCGCCTGCCAGTTCGCGTCGCCGGCGAACACGTCGCCGTAGCTGCGCCGGAACATGCCCGAGTCGATGGAGGCACGCACGGTGTCGGCGATTTCCTTCGGGCTCGGCCAGATGTCCTTCAGGAAGACCGGCTTGCCGTCGGTCCCGGTGCCCAGCGGCTCGGTATCGAGGTCGATGTCGGTCGTGCCGGCGAGCGCAAAGGCGACCACCAGCGGCGGCGAGGCCAGGAAGTTCATCTTCACCTCGGGGTGCACGCGGCCCTCGAAGTTGCGGTTGCCCGAGAGCACCGACGTGGCGATCACGTCGCCCGCCTTCACGGCGGCCGAGATCTCGGGCTTCAGCGGGCCGGAGTTGCCGATGCAGGTCATGCAGCCGTAGCCGGTGACGTTGAAGCCGACCGCCGCGTAGTCGTCGAGCAGCTGCGCCTTCTCGAGGTAGTCGGTGACGACCTTGGAGCCGGGCGAGAGGCTGGTCTTCACCCAGGGCTTGGCCTTGAGACCGGCCCGCGCCGCGTTGCGGGCGAGCAGGGCGGCGCCGAGCATGACCGAGGGGTTGGAGGTGTTGGTGCAGCTGGTGATGGCGGCGATGAGCACGGCGCCGTCCCTGACCTCGAACTCCGCGCCGTTGCGCACGGTGCCGGTGCCGGTGGCGCCCGGGTTCTTCTTCGCGCGCTCCTCGGACATCTGGGCCAGCGTCTTGCGGTACACCTGCTTGACGTTGGTCAGCGGCACGCGGTCCTGCGGCCGCTTCGGTCCCGCGAGCGAGGGCACGACGGTACCGAGGTCGAGTTCGAGCACGTCGGTATAGGCGGCCGCGGCGGCGCCTGCGTAGCGCCAGAGGCCCTGCGCCTTGGCGTAGGCCTCGACGAGCGCGATCTGTTCCGCGGGACGCCCGGAGAGCTCGAGGTAACGCAGCGTCTCCTCGTCGATCGGAAAGATGCCGCAGGTGCTGCCGTACTCCGGCGCCATGTTCGCGATGGTGGCGCGGTCCGCGAGCGGCAGGTTGGCGAGGCCGTCACCGAAGTACTCCACGAACTTCTCGACGACGCCCTTCTTGCGCAGGATCTCGGTGATGGTGAGCACGAGGTCGGTGGCCGTGGCGCCAGGCTGCAGCTGGCCCGTCAGCCTGAAGCCGACCACCTGCGGGATGAGCATCGTGACCGGCTGGCCGAGCATGGCCGCCTCGGCCTCGATGCCGCCGACGCCCCAGCCGAGCACGCCGAGGCCGTTGATCATGGTGGTGTGCGAGTCGGTGCCCACCAGGGTGTCCGGGTAGGCCTGGGGCCGCTCGCCGGGCTTCTCGAAGACGACGCGCCCGAGGTACTCGAGGTTGACCTGGTGGACGATGCCGGTGTTCGGCGGCACGACCTTGAAGTTCTCGAACGCCGTCTGGCCCCAGCGCAGGAACGCGTAGCGCTCACCGTTGCGTTCGAACTCGATGCGGGTGTTCTGCGCAAGCGAGTCGGCGGTGCCGTAGTGGTCGACCTGCACCGAGTGGTCGATGACGAGTTCCGCCGGTGCGAGCGGGTTGACCTTGCGCGGATCGCCGCCGAGCCGCTGGATGGCTTCGCGCATGGCCGCGAGGTCCACCACGCAGGGCACGCCGGTGAAGTCCTGCATGATCACCCGCGCGGGCGTGAAGCTGATCTCGTGGGAGGGCGTCGCCTTGGGGTCCCAGTCGAGCAGGGCGTCGATGTCGGCGC
>JBIIDW010000164.1:0-5415 GCA_044238215.1 Steroidobacteraceae bacterium | reverse complement strand
AGGGTTACCCCGGCAAGCGCTACTACGGCGGCTGCGAGCACGTCGACGTCGCCGAGCAGCTGGCGATCGACCGCGCGAAGAAGCTCTTCGGCGCGGACTACGCCAACGTCCAGCCGCACAGCGGCTCGCAGGCCAATGCGGCGGTCTACCTCGCGCTGCTGAAGCCCGGCGACCGGATCCTCGGCATGAGCCTCGATCACGGCGGCCACCTGACGCATGGCGCCAAGGTCAATTTCTCCGGCAAGATCTTCCAGGCCTCGCAGTACGGCATCCGGCCGGACAACGGCGAGATCGACTACGACGCGCTCGCACGGCAGGCTCTCGAGGTCCAGCCGCGACTGCTGATCGCGGGATTCTCAGCCTATTCGCGGGTGCTCGACTTCCCCCGCTTCCGCGCCATCGCCGACAGCGTCGGGGCCTATCTGCTGGTCGACATGGCGCACGTGGCCGGCCTCGTCGCCGCGGGCGTCTATCCGAACCCCGTGCCCTACGCCGACGTCGTGACCACCACCACGCACAAGACGCTGCGCGGGCCGCGCGGCGGCCTCATCCTCGCGCGCGCCAATGACGAGCTGACGAAGAAGTTCAACTCGCTGGTTTTCCCGGGCACGCAGGGCGGACCGCTGATGCACGTGATCGCCGCGAAGGCGGTCGCGTTCCTCGAGGCCCTGCAGCCCGAGTTCGTCGAGTACCAGCAGCAGGTCGTCGCCAACGCGCGTGCCATGTGCGCCACGCTGCAGCGGCGCGGCTACCGCATCGTCTCGGGCGGCACCGACAACCACCTGTTCCTCATCGACCTGTCGGACCGCAACGTCACGGGCAAGGATGCAGACGCGGCGCTGGGTCGTGCGCACATCACCGTCAACAAGAACGCCGTGCCCAACGACCCGCGGCCGCCGATGGTGACGAGCGGCGTCCGCATCGGCACGCCCGCCGCCACCACCCGCGGCTTCCGCGAGGCCGAGGTGGAGCAGGTCGCCAACTGGATCGCCGACGTGCTCGACTCGGAGGGCTCGGCAGACACCGTGGCGCGCGTGGCGGGCGAAGTCACCGCGCTTTGCCGGCGTTTCCCGGTCTACGAGGCCGCGGGCGCCTCCGCCTTTCCGGCGACGGTGGCGGCTGCCGGCTGAGCTGGCCGGTCCGCGCGCCGGGAGCCTGCCGCCGTGCACTGCCCCTTCTGCGGCCACGTCGAGACCAAGGTGAACGACTCGCGCCTGGCTGCCGAAGGCCGGCAGATCCGTCGCCGGCGCGAGTGCCTGTCCTGCGGCGAGCGCTTCACCACCTTCGAGACCGCGGAGCTGGTCATGCCGCTGGTGGTCAAGAGTGACGGCAGTCGCGAGCCCTTCGACGAGCAGAAGCTGCGCTCGGGACTGCTGAAGGCCCTGGAGAAGCGACCGGTGCCGCAGGACGCGGTCGAGGAGGCGATTGCGCGCATCGGGCACAAGCTGCGCAGTCTCGGCGAACGCGAGGTTGCCTCCCGGCACGTCGGCGAACTGGTCATGGAGGAGCTTCGCCACCTGGACGAAGTCGCCTACGTCAGGTTCGCCTCCGTGTACCGCAGCTTCCAGGACGTCGAGGCCTTCCGCGAGGAGGTCGACAAGCTGCGGCATCGGCGGCGCAGGGATCCCGTGGCCGGCCAGCTGTCGCTGCTGGGCGCCGGCGAGGCGCCGGCTCCCGGCCGCAAGAAACCGGTGCGTGGTGACTGAGCGCGATTCCGCCGTTTCCGTCGACGGCTCGTTCGGCGATTTCGATCGCGTGGCGATGGCGCGGGCGCTCGAACTCGCCGCCCTCGGCCGCCGCACGACGCAGCCGAATCCACGCGTCGGCTGCGTGATCGCGAACGACGGCCGGATCGTCGGCGAAGGGTGGCACCGGCGTGCGGGCGAGCCGCATGCCGAGGTCTTCGCGCTGGCCGCAGCGGGTGATCGCGCGCGCGGCGCCACGGCCTACGTGACGCTGGAGCCCTGCAATCACCACGGTCGCACCCCGCCCTGCACGGAAGCACTGCTCGCCGCGGGTGTGGCGCGGGTGATCTACGCGGCCGGCGACCCCAACCCGCGCGTCGACGGCAGCGGTGCAGCGCGGCTGCGTGCCGCTGGCGTGGAGGTCCGCGAGGGCCTGCTGCGCGACGCCGCCAACGAGCTGAACCTCGGCTTCTTCAGCCGGATGCGCCGCGGCCGCCCCTGGCTGCGCCTGAAGCTCGCCGCCAGCGTCGACGGGCGCACGGCGCTTGCCTCGGGTGAGAGCCGCTGGATCACCTCGGAGGCCGCGCGCGAGGACGTCCAGGCTTGGCGCGCCGAGAGCGCTGCCGTGCTCACCGGCGCCGGCACCGTCGTCGCGGACGATCCCTCACTGACCGTGCGGATCGGTGCCGAGCCGCCTCGGCAGCCGCTGCGCGTGATTCTCGACAGCCACCTGCGGGTGCCGGCTGGTGCGCGGATGTTCCGCGAACCCGGCCGGACGGTGCGCCTCGCCGTTCGCGGCGCGGCGCCCGCGCCGGGCGGCGATCCCGATCCGCAGCCGGTCGAGTATCTCGAGGCGGGCCCCGACGGGCGCGTGTCGCTGCAGGCCGCGCTCGCGTGGATGGGAACCCAGGGGCTGAACGAGGCCTGGGCGGAGACCGGACCGACGCTGGCCGGCGCGCTGCTCGCCGCCGGGCTGGTGGATGAACTCGTGCTTTACCTCGCGCCGACGCTGCTCGGATCCGACGCGAGGCCACTCGCGTCGCTGCCGCCGCTGGCCCGGCTCGCGGATGCGCCGCGCTGGCGCCTGCACGACGTCAGCCGGGTGGGCCCCGATGTCCGTATGATGCTCAGGCCTGGAGGTTGACGGATGTTCACGGGAATCGTGCAGGACGTGGGACGGATCGCGGCGATCGAGCGGCGCGGTGGCGACGTGCGCCTGCGCGTCGAGGGCGATCGCCTGTCGCTCGATGCCTGCCGCGACGGCGACAGCGTGGCGGTCGGCGGCGTGTGCCTCACCGTGCTCGACGTCGGCCCCCGCGGTTTCGCGGCCGACGTGTCCATCGAAACCCTGACCCACACCACGCTGGGGGATGCCGCGGAGGGCGACCGGGTGAACCTCGAGCCGGCGCTGCGGGCGGGCGACGCGCTCGGCGGACACCTCGTCTCGGGTCACGTCGACGGCATCGGCCGGGTCGTGGCGCTCGAGGGCGACGCGCGCTCCGTCCGGGTGACCTTCGAGGTGCCCCACGCGCTCGCGAAGTACGTCGCGCGCAAGGGTTCGGTGGCCATCGACGGCGTCAGCCTCACCGTCAACGAGGTGCAGGGCGACCGTTTCGGCGTGAACCTCATCCCTCACACCCAGCAGGTCACGACGCTGGGCGAACTGCGCCCCGGCCGTCGCGTCAACGTCGAAGTGGACCAGGTCGCCCGCTACGTCGAGCGGTTGCAGGCCTGGCAGGACTGAACGGACGAATCCAACATGCCAGCATCGAGCCAGGACTTGCGCGCCGCCGGGGCCACCGGCCTGCATTCCGTGGAGGAAATCCTCGACGACCTGCGGGCGGGCCGGATGGTCGTCATCATGGACGACGAGCAGCGCGAGAACGAGGGCGACCTGCTGATGGCGGCCTCGCACGTGCGCCCGGAGGACATCAACTTCATGGCCCGCTACGGCCGGGGTCTCATCTGCCTCACCCTGACCGAGGAGCGCTGCCGGCAGTTGCGGCTGCCGCTGATGGTCAGCGAGACGAGCCGCGACCACCGCACCAACTTCACGCTGTCGATCGAGGCGGCGGAGGGCGTGACCACGGGCATTTCCGCCTACGACAGGGCGCACACGGTCCGCACCGCGGTCGGGCCGGACGCCAGGCCGCAGGACCTCCGCCAGCCCGGGCACATCTTCCCGATCATGGCGCAGCCCGGCGGTGTGCTCACCCGTGCCGGACACACCGAGGCGGGCTGCGATTTCGCGCGGCTGGCGGGGCTGGAGCCCGCGGCCGTCATCGTCGAGATCATGAACGACGACGGCACGATGGCCCGGCGGCCCGACCTCGAGCGTTTCGCGCGCGAGCACGGGCTCAAGATCGGCACGATCGCCGACCTGATCCGCTACCGGCTGCGCAACGAGCGCTCGGTCGAGCGCATCGCCGAGCGGCGCATACAGACCGAATTCGGCGAGTTCTCGCTGCTCGCCTACCAGGACCACGTGCACCGCGACGTGCACCTTGCGCTGGTGCGCGGCCGCGTCGACGGCGAAGCAGTCCCGCTCGTGCGCGTGCACCTGACCGACACGCTGCGTGATGTGGTCGGGGTGGCCGCGGAAGGTCGGCACTGGACCCTGCGCGCGGCCATGCAGCGCATCGCCCGCGAGGGCAACGGCGTCATCGTGGTGCTGCGCGAGGCCGAGTCGCCGCGCGAACTCGCCGATGCGGTGCAGTCGCTGCGTTCGCAGGGCGACAACTCCCGGATCTCTCCTGCGGAGCCCTCGGGCGGCCCCGTGCTGCGCACCTACGGTATCGGTGCGCAGATCCTCAAGGATCTCGGCCTGCGGCGGATGAGAGTGCTGTCGGCGCCCAAGCAGATGCACGGCCTGTCGGCGTTCGACCTCGAGGTCGTCAGCTACGTGGACAGCGAGTCGTGACCATCCGCGAGATCGAGGGCGCGCTGGACGCGCAGGGATTGCGGGTCGCCGTGGTTTGCGCGCGCTTCAACGACTTCATCGTCGCGAGCCTGCTGCGCGGCGCCAGCGAGGCATGGGCGCGCCGCGGTGGCGACCCGGGAGAACTCCTCGTCGTGCGCGTGCCGGGTGCCTTCGAGCTGCCGGTGGCGGCGCGGCGCCTGGCGGCGTCGGGCGAGTACTCGGCGGTGGTGGCGCTCGGTTGCGTGATCCGTGGCGACACGGCCCACTTCGACTACGTCGCCGGCGAGGCGGCGCGCGGCATCGGCCAGGTGGCGACGGACACCGGCGTGCCCGTGGTGTTCGGCGTGCTCACGGTCGAGAACGTCGAGCAGGCGATCGAACGCGCCGCGACATCCCGCATGAACAAGGGCGGCGAGGCGATGGACGTGGCGATCGAGATGGCCGACCTGTTCCGGCGCATATGAGCACGGGCGGCGCGACACGCAGGGACCCGCGGCTGGGCGCACGGTCGGTTTCGCGGAAGCTGGCGATGCAGGCGATCTACCGCGTGCAGCTCAACGACGGCCCGTGGCAGGACCTCGTCAGCGAGTTCTCCAGCGAGGAGGACATGCCGAGGGCCGACCGCGAGTACTTCGAGGAACTGATGCGCGGCGCCGCGGGTGGGCGGGCCGACCTGGACTCGCGCCTCGCCGCGTGGACGGACCGCCCGCCGGCGGAACTCGACCCCGTCGAGCATGCGGTGCTGCTCGTCGGCACCTACGAACTCGCCGCGCGACCGGACATTCCGTTCCGCGTCGTCATCAACGAGGC
>JBIIDW010000163.1:0-5422 GCA_044238215.1 Steroidobacteraceae bacterium | reverse complement strand
CGTGGCCGGGTGGTGGGCGGCCAGCGCCTCGGGCGGCAGCTCGGGTACCCGACCGCCAACATGCGCCTGCGCCGCAGGCGCACGCCGCTCGACGGCATCTTCGCCGTGCGCGTCCGCGGAATCGGCGCGCATTCCCTGGGCGGAGTCGCGAGCCTCGGTACCCGGCCCACGGTGGGCGGTAGCGAGCCACTGCTCGAGACCCACGTCTTCGACTTCGACGGCGACCTCTACGGGCGCGAGCTCGAGGTCGAGTTCATCAGCAGGATCCGCGAGGAGCGGCGCTTCGACGGTCTGGACGCGCTCGTCGCGCAGATGGACCTCGACGCCCGCGCGGCGCGGGAGATACTGGCGGCCTGACGCCGCCGCCACGACAGGACGCGACGTGACCGACTACAAGAGCACCATCAACCTCCCGCAGACCGACTTCCCGATGAAGGCGGACCTCGCGCAGCGCGAACCGCAGATGCTGCGGCGCTGGGAAGAGCAGGACGTCTATGGCAGCCTCCGCGAGATGGCCCGCGGACGCCCGCGCTTCGTGCTCCACGACGGCCCTCCGTACGCGAACGGCACGATCCACATCGGCCACGCGCTCAACAAGATTCTCAAGGACATCATCGTCAAGTCGCGCAGCCTCGACGGCTACGATGCGCCCTACATCCCCGGCTGGGACTGCCACGGGCTGCCGATCGAGCTTGCGGTGGAGAAGAAGCACGGCCGGCCTGGCCAGAAGCTCGACGTCAATGCCTTCCGCGCCGCCTGTCGCGCGTTCGCCGCGGAGCAGATCGAACACCAGCGCGCCGATTTCAAGCGCCTGGGCGTGCTCGGCGACTGGGACCGGCCGTACATGACGATGGCGCCTGCCTACGAAGCGCAGCAGCTGCGCGCGTTCGGGCGGATCGTGCGCAACGGGCACCTTTACAAGGGCGCCAAGCCGGTGCACTGGTGCCTCGACTGCCGCTCGGCGCTGGCCGAGGCCGAGGTCGAGTACGAGGATCGCACCTCGATCGCGGTCGACGTCGCGTTCCGCGTCGCGGACCCCGCCGCGCTTGCCGCGCGCATCGGCCTGACGGATGCCGGCGCAGCCGCGGGCGCCGAACTGGTGATCTGGACGACCACGACCTGGACGCTGCCGGCGAACGAGGCCGTCGCCGTGGGTCCGGAACTGGGCTATTCGCTGGTGGAACTGCCCGCCGGTGGCGGGCGCGCCGCGCCGCGTCGGCTCGTGCTGGCCGACGACCTCGTCGCGGCCTGCCTCGGGCGCTACGGCGTGCCGGCCGGCGAGGGCAGGGTGCTCGCACGCTTCACCGGTGCCGTGCTCGAGGGCCTGCAGCTCGGTCATCCGTTCCTCGACAAGCAGGTGCCCGTCATCACGGGCGACCACGTCACGCTGGAGGCCGGCACCGGCGCGGTGCACACGGCGCCGGCCCACGGTCAGGAAGACTTCGTCGCCGGCCAGCGCTACGGCCTGCCGGTCGTCAATCCGGTGGGCGGCGACGGCCGTTTCCTGCCCGGCACCCCGCTGGTCGAGGGCCTGAAGCTCGAGGAGGCCATCGCGAGGCTGATCGAGCTGATGCAGGGCAGCGGCGCGCTCGTGCACCAGGAACCCTACCGGCACAGCTACCCGCACTGCTGGCGTCACAAGACGCCGGTGATCTTCCGCGCCACGCCGCAGTGGTTCATCAGCATGGACCGCGCCAACCTGCGCGCCAACGCGCTGCGCGACATCAAGGGCGTCGAGTGGACACCCGCATGGGGCGAGCAGCGCATCACCGGGATGATCGCCAACCGCCCCGACTGGTGCATCTCGCGCCAGCGCACCTGGGGCGTTCCCATCCCTCTTTTCGTGCACAAGGTCAGCGGGGAACTGCATCCACGCACCTCGGAGCTGATCGACGCGGCCGCCGACCGCGTGGCCGCCGGCGGCATCGAGGCCTGGTTCGCGCTCGATCCGGCCGAACTCCTCGGCGCAGATGCCGCCGACTACGACAAGGTCACCGACGTCATGGACGTCTGGGCCGATTCGGGGCTCTCGTTCGAGTGCGTGGGCGCGCAGCGGCCCGAGGTGGCTTCGCCGGTGGACCTCTACCTCGAGGGCTCCGACCAGCACCGCGGCTGGTTCCACTCCTCGCTGCTGATGTCGGAGGCACTCTACGAGCGCGCGCCCTACCGGGGCGTGCTCACCCACGGCTTCACGGTCGACGACAAGGGACGCAAGATGTCCAAGTCGCTCGGCAACGTGATCGCGCCGCAGAAGGTCATGCAGAGCCTGGGTGCCGATGTGCTGCGTCTGTGGGTGGCGTCCACGGACTACAGCAACGAGATGAGCGTCTCCGAGGAGATCCTGCGGCGCATGTCGGACTCCTACCGCCGCATGCGCAACACGGCGCGCTTCCTGCTCGGCAACCTTGCGGGCTTCGATCCCGCCGCGGACGCGGTGCCTGTCGAGGACATGGTCGCGCTCGACCGCTGGGCATTGCGCCGCGCGGCCGAACTGCACGCCGAGGTGGTTGCGGCCTATCGCAGCTACGACTTCCACCTGATCTACCAGAAGGTCCACAACTTCTGCGTACTCGACCTCGGCGGCTTCTATCTGGACGTGACCAAGGACCGGCTCTACACCACGCAGGCCGCCAGCGTCGCGCGGCGCTCCGCGCAGACCGCGATGCATCACATCGCCGAGGCGCTGGTGCGCTGGCTGGCCCCGGTGCTGTCGTTCACCGCCGAGGAAATCTGGTCGCACCTCCCGGGGCCGCGCGAGGCCTCGGTGTTCCACGCGACCTGGCACGCGCTGCCCGCCGTTCCCGCGGACGCGATCGACTGGAACGGGCTGCTGGCCCTGCGCGGCGACGTCGCGCGGGAACTGGAGCGCCTGCGCGTCGACGGGGTGATCGGCGCGCCGCTCGAGGCGCGCGTCGAACTGTTCTGCGACGCGGGCGACCTCGCACGGTTCTCGGCACTGGGCGACGAACTGCGCTTCCTGCTGATCACGTCGGGTGCGTCGGTTGCCGCACTCGAGGCGACGGGTGGCCGCGAGGCCCTGGTCGCCGAAGGCGCAGTGCCCTCGCAGTCCGCACCCGGGACTTTGCTGCGCGTCACGCCCACCGCTGCTCCGAAGTGCATCCGCTGCTGGCATCGCCGTGACGACGTCGGTACCCACGAAGGCCACGACGGGATCTGCGGGCGTTGCGTCGAGAACGTCGCGGGGCCAGGCGAATTGCGGCGGTTTGCATGAGCGGGTGGCGCTGGCTGCCGCTGGCGGCGGCGGTGATCGTGGCGGATCAGCTTTCCAAGGGCTGGATCGAGGCCCGCTACGCCCTGTACGAGTCGACGGCCCTGCTGCCGGTGCTCGACATCACCCGCCTGCACAACCCGGGAGCGGCGTTCAGCTTCCTCGCCGACGCGGGCGGCTGGCAGCGCGGCTTCTTCATCGTGCTGGCGATCGTGGTCAGCATCGGCATCGTCTGGTGGCTGCGGCAACTGCACGCTGGACGCGAAGCCATCCTGGCCTGCGGCCTGTCGCTGATCCTGGGTGGGGCCATCGGCAACGTGATCGACCGCATCCAGCATGGGTTCGTCGTCGATTTCATCCACGTGCATTGGGGCAACGCGTATTTCCCGGCCTTCAACATCGCCGATGCCGCCATTACCGTGGGCGCCGGTCTGCTGCTATGGGACGCCTGGCGCGAGTGGCGGCAGGAGCGGCAGGCGAGGAGTGCAGGGCAATGAGGATCCGGCTCGCCAATCCGCGCGGCTTCTGCGCGGGCGTGGATCGCGCGATCGACATCGTGGAGCGCGCGATCGAGCTGTTCGGTGCGCCCATCCACGTGCGGCACGAGGTGGTTCACAACCGCCACGTCGTCGAGCGCCTGCGCGGCATGGGGGCGGTGTTCGTCGAGGAGCTCGACGAGGTCCCCGACGGTGCCACCGTGATCTTCTCGGCCCATGGGGTGTCGACCGCCGTCGAGCAGGAGGCGACCCGACGCGGGCTCAACGTCTTCGACGCGACCTGTCCGCTGGTCACCAAGGTGCACATGGAAGTCCGGCGGCACGCCCGCGAGGGCCGCGACGTGATCCTCATCGGGCATGCAGGCCACCCCGAGGTGGAAGGCACGCTGGGTCGATTCGATCCGTCTTTCGGCGGGCGCATCCGGCTGGTCGAGTCGGTCGAGGATGCCGCGGCCCTGCAGGTGGAGGATCCCGCCCGGCTCGCCTTCGTCACGCAGACCACGCTGTCGGTAGACGACACGGCCTCGATCGTCGAGGTGCTGCGGCAGCGCTTCCCGGAACTCCTCGCGCCGCGCAAGGAAGACATCTGCTACGCGACGCAGAACCGCCAGGACGCCGTGAAGGAACTGCTGCGCGACAGCGACATCCTCGTGGTCGTGGGCTCGGCGACCAGCTCCAATTCCAACCGGCTCGTCGAGCTCGGGGCGCGCGCGGGCGTGCCCGCGTTCCTGGTCGACGGGCCCGAGGACCTGCGGCGCGAGTGGTTCGAGGGGCGGCGCTGCGTGGGTCTCTCCGCCGGCGCCTCTGCGCCCGAGCTGCTGGTCCGGCAGGTCGTGGATCGGCTCGTCTCCTGGGGCGCGGCCGCACCGGAGGAGGCGTCGGGGCGCGTGGAGAACGTCGTCTTCGGCATGCCGCGGGGGCTCCGTCGCCCGACCTGAGCCCTGGCAGCACGCCGGATTATGTCCGTTTCCCCGGTGTTTTCAGTGGTTTGCCGTAACCGGGTTGTGTGAAGTCCGGCATTCGGTTGTAGCGCCCGACGCGGTATCCTTCGGAGGCGTGGGGATACGCCTTCGGTGACGCCGTTGGAAACATTGGACAGTCATGACGCAGGCGCGAACGCGGCCTGGTGGCAGGAGCGTTTCCGCTCCGGCGCACTGCCGCCCTGCGACCTTCCCGTCGACCGCACCAGCCTGGCCGGCCACGATGTGCCCCGCCAGGGCATGGTCGCGGTGCCCGTGGCGGGCGTACGCGTCGACGCGCTGCATCCCGTAGTGCTGACGTCCGCGCTCGCGATCCTCCTGTCCCGGCTTGGAGGATCGCCCGAGGCCAGCTTTGCGCTGCGCCGCGGCGCGCGCTCAGACGGACCCGTGGTGCTTCCGCTCGGCTTCCGGATTACTCCGGAGCTTACCGTCGCGTCCCTGCGTGCGCGGGTGGAGGCGGAGCTCGCCGCGGCCGGCGAGCACGCGCTGGGCTGGGCGACCTTGCAGGCGGCCGTGCCGGCAGGTGATCTCGCCGCCGTCGCGCGCGTGCTGCTGGTGCTTGATCCCGAGGTCGATGACGTGGCGCCCATCGATGGCGAGCCCGCTGCCGATCTGCGAATCCGGTTCCGCGCGGCGGGCGAGTCGCCCGGGTTGCTGGCGGCATACAACGCTGCCGCGCTGGACGAGTCGTCGGCGCAGGCATGGCTCGCCGCACT
>JBIIDW010000162.1:0-5471 GCA_044238215.1 Steroidobacteraceae bacterium | reverse complement strand
GTCACCCAGCCAGTCGGACCCCTTGATGGTGTCGTAGAAGTGGTAGCGCCAGTCGTCCTCGCCCATGTTGCCGAGCGCGGCCGATATGCCGCCCTGGGCGGCCACCGTATGGCTGCGGGTCGGGAACACCTTGGTGATGCAGGCCGTGCTGAGCCCGGCCTCGGCGAGACCCAGGGTGGCGCGCAGGCCGGCGCCGCCGGCGCCCACCACGACGACGTCGTAGGTGTGATCGATGATCTTGTATGAGGCAGGCATCGAGGATCTTCCAGGTTGATGGATCGCGTCAGAGACCCTGCAGCGCGATCTTGAGCACGGCGAACACGCCGGCGACGGCGAGCAGCACGTGGAGGAAATTCGAGGCGAGCAACGCCGCGATCTTCACCGGCTTGGCGTGCACGTAGTCCTCGATTACCACCTGTACGCCCAGCGCCGAGTGGTGCGCCACCACCAGCACGAGCAGTGCCAGCAGCACCGGCGTCAGGCCGTCGCCGATCCACGAGGCGACGTCGCGGTACTCCAGCGTGGGCAGGCCGAGGATCGAGAGCAGGAACCACAGGGTGAGCGGCACGAGCGCGATCGACGAAACGCGCTGCAGCCACCAGTGGGAGACGCCGTCCTTCGCGGCACCGCGCCCCAGCGCGCGGCCCAGCGGGCTGCGCAGGCTCATGCCGCACCCCGCGCGAGGAAGGCAAGGTAGCCGAGCACTCCGGCGATGACGAGCGTCGCGACGATCGTCACCGCCGCGCTGCGCCGCGCCTCTTGCTTCTCGAGACCGATGCCCGCGTCCCAGGTGAGGTGCCGGATGCCGTTGCAGAGGTGGTACACGAACGCGAGCAGCCAGCCGGCGAGCAGCAGTTGCACGAAGCCGTGCGACAGTACGCGCACCGCGCCCTCATAGGCCGAGGGACCCGTCGCCGCCGCGGTCAGCCACCAGACGAACAGGATGAAGCCCACGGAGAGGATGACGCCGGTGATGCGGTGCGCGATGGACAATGCCATCGTGTACATGAACCGGTACACCCCCAGGTGCGGGGACAAGGGCCGTTCGCGCATCATTGCTCCTCGCCGGTGCGGGCACTGGACCGGCAGCCTGTGGATCGAGAGACCATCAGAAGTCGATGCAGCGCCCGTTCTTCTCCCAGTCACCGAAGCGCGTCGGCTCCGGACCCGGCGGGCCGCCGATCTCCGCTGCAGGCCGGCGCGCGAGGCGCCCCCCTGCGGGTTCATGATCGACGGCCGGGTCGTCGCTCGCCGCGGCAGCCGGGGCTTCGACCGCGACGCTGCGAATGGGATCGTTTTGCATCGCGTTGGAGTTTGCCAGAATCGCCACGCGAAGACCAACCCGGAACCGGTTAAATTCCAACAAAATCAAGGATCGAATCAATGACCGCCCCCCTGCCCTCCGTGCTGCTCGCCCCGCTCTCGGTCGTCGCCGTGAGGGGCCCGGACGCACGCCGCTTCCTGAACGGGCAGTTGTCCAGGGACGTGCTCAGGCTGGGCGCCGATCGCGTCGAGCTGGCGGGGCTGCACAATCCGCAGGGACGCACCCTTGCGCTCGTGCGTCTCGTGCCGCTCGGCGACACCGACGTCGGGCTCGTCCTGCCGGGCGAGCTTGCCGGCGAGGTCGCCGCAGCGCTCGGCCGCTTCGTCCTGCGGGCGAAGCTCACGATCACCGACGAATCCGCGGGCTGGCGGCTGCTGGGCGCATGGCCGGGGCGGGCTGACGACGGTGCCTTGCCCGGGCTGCCGGAACCCGGCCCGCAGGTCGGGTCTGCCGCCGCCGATGGCCCAAGGCACGCCTGGCGTCACTCGACGGACGGCCGGATCATCATGCTCGTCCCGGCGATCACGCATCCGGCGACGGGGACCGCCGATCCGGCGCGCGGCCTCGCCGCATGGGCGGCGGCCGACGTCGCCGCCGGGCTGCCGCAGGTGTACGCGGCGACCACCGGCGCCTTCGTCGCGCAGATGCTCAATCTCGACGTGCTCGGCGGCATCTCGTTCGACAAGGGCTGCTACACAGGCCAGGAAGTGATCGCGCGCGCGCACTACCGCGGCAAGGTCAAGCGGCGCCTGCAGCGCTTTGCCACGCGCGGCCAGGCGCCTGATGGACTCGTGCCCGGCAGCGCCTGGAGCACCGCCGACGCGCGCACGCTGCGTATCGTGGACGTTGCGGCACGCGCTGACGGCTCAGCCGAATTCCTCGCAGTAGCTCCGCTTCGGACAGCCGCCGGTGCGGAGGCGGATTCCCAGCCCGTCGACGACGCCGCGGGACATGCGGCGACGATTGCCTGCGACGACCTGCCCCTGCCTTACCCACTGCCCGGCTGAACCACCGACGATCGACGCGCAGCTCAGAGGTCGATCAGCTCCACGTCGACCGGGTCGATCGGCGCGCCAAGGAAGCCGCCCCCGACGCGCGCGAAACGCGCCACACCGTCGGTGGCCATGAACGCCACCCTGCCCGGACCCGCACCGGCGTGCCGGCGCCCCAGGTCACCGAGCTGTCGGGCAACCGCGGCCGCGGTGGTCGCGGCGGAATCGACCAGGGTCACGGCAGGTCCGGCGACGTCGGCGATGACCGCCTTCAGCAGCGGGAAGTGCGTGCAGCCGAGCACCAGTACGTCCACTGCGGCACCCGGCGGATCCGGCTCGAGCAACGGCCGCAGATAGCGCTCCGCGGCGGCTCTCGCCACGACGCCCTGGGCCCACCCCTCCTCGGCCAGCGCCACGAACACCTGGCAGGCTGCGGCGCGCACGCGCGCGCCCGGCAGCCGCCTGGCGATCGCCTCCTGGTAGGCGCCACCGCGGACCGTGCCCTCCGTCGCGATGACGGCGATGCCACCGGTGCGCGTTGCCGCGACCGCGGCCTCGGCGCCCGGCTCGACCACTCCGATCACCGGCAGGCCGCCGAAGCGGTCGCGCAGGGCCGGCAGCGCCACGGACGATGCGGTGTTGCAGGCCACGACCAATGCCTTGATCCCGCGCTCGACGAGCGCATCGGCCGCCTGCAGCGCGTAACGGACCACCGTCTCTCCGCTCTTCGTGCCGTACGGGAGGCGCGCCGTGTCGCCGAGGTACAGGAAGTCCTCGGACGGCAACTGCTCACGCAGTGCCGACAGCACGGTCAGGCCGCCGACACCCGAGTCGAAGACGCCGATCGGCGCCGCCCCGGGGACCGCGATCAACCCGCCTCCGGCCGCATGTGCGGGAACAGCAGCACGTCGCGGATCGACCCCGAGTCGGTGAGGAACATCGCGAGGCGGTCGATGCCGACCCCGAGACCGGCCGTGGGCGGCATGCCGTACTCGAGCGCGCGCACGTAGTCGGCGTCGTAGAACATCGCCTCCTCGTCGCCTGCGTCCTTCCGGGCGACCTGCGCGTGGAAGCGCGCCGCCTGGTCCTCGGCATCGTTGAGCTCGGAAAACCCGTTGGCGAGTTCGCGACCGCCGACGAAGAACTCGAATCGGTCCGTCAGGAACGGGTCGGAGTCATTCGCGCGAGACAGCGGCGACACCTCGGCGGGGTACGCGTACACGAAGGTCGGGTCGAGCAGCGTGTGCTCGCCGGTTTTCTCGAAGATCTCGATCTGCAGTTTTCCCGCGCCGTCCCCCGGCTTCCAGGGGATCCCGAGGCGCTCGCAGGCCGCCCGAAGGTAGGCGACGTCGCGCAGCTGCGAGCGCTCCAGGCCCGGATTGCGCTCGAGGATCAGGTCCTCGACCGTGACCCTGCGGAACGGCTGCGCCAGGTCGTAGTGCCGACCCTGGGATTCGAACGCCAGCGAGCCGACCACCGCCTCCGCGGCGCCGCGGACCATGCGCTCCACCAGGCCCATGAGGTCGAGGTAGTCCGCGTAGGACTGGTAGAGCTCGAGCATCGTGAACTCGGGGTTGTGCCGCGTCGACAACCCCTCGTTGCGGAAGTTGCGGTTGATCTCGTAGACGCGCTCGAATCCACCGACGACGAGGCGCTTGAGGTAGAGCTCGGGTGCGATGCGCAGGTACATGTCGATGCCGAGCGCATTGTGGTGAGTGACGAAGGGCCGGGCCGCGGCGCCGCCGGGGATCGGCTGCATCATCGGAGTCTCGACCTCCATGAAGCCGAGCGCGTCGAGCATGTCGCGCAGGAAGCGCACCAGCCGCGTGCGCCGCGCGAACACCGCGCGGCTGGACTCGTTCATGATCAGATCGACGTAGCGCTGGCGATAGCGGGCCTCCGTGTCGGCGAGGCCGTGCCACTTGTCGGGCAGCGGCCGCAACGACTTGACGAGCAGGCGCAGGGATTCGACGCGCACCGACAGCTCACCGGTACGGGTCCTGAACAGGACGCCCTCGGCACCGAGAATGTCGCCGATGTCCCAGCCCTTGAACGCCTCGTAGGTGTCGCCGAGCAGGTCGCGCTGCAGGAACAGCTGGATCTCGCCCGAGCCATCCTGGACCTTGGCGAAGCTTGCCTTGCCCATGATTCGCCGAAGCATCATGCGGCCGGCGATGCGCACCCGGACCTGGCGCGCGTCGAGCGACTCCGCGGCCGCCGCACCGTAGCCTGCCTGAAGGTCGCCCGCCAGCGCATCGCGCCGGAAGTCGTTGGGGAAAGCCGGCGCGCCGCTCGCGCGCAGCGCCGCCAGCTTGGCCCTGCGCTCGGCCACCAGTCGGTTCTCGTCTTCGCCCGGGATCCGCGATTCCTCGTTCATGCCAGAGACCTCATGCTAAAGGCCCGCCTTCAGTGAGGCTTCCAGGAATTGGTCGAGATCGCCGTCCAGCACGGCGGTGGTGTTGCCGACCTCCACGTCGGTGCGCAGGTCCTTGATGCGCGACTGGTCGAGCACGTACGAGCGGATCTGGTGGCCCCAGCTGACGTCGGACTTGGACTCCTCGAGCACCTTTGCGGCCGCGTTGCGCTTGTTGACCTCGAGTTCGTAGAGCTTGGCCTTGAGCATCTTCATCGCCGTGGCGCGGTTCTTGTGCTGGCTGCGCTCGTTCTGGCAGGCCACCACGATGCCCGAGGGCAGGTGGCGGATGCGCACCGCCGACTCGGTCTTGTTGACGTGCTGGCCGCCCGCCCCGCTCGAGCGGTAGACGTCCATCTCCAGGTCGGCCGGGTTGATCTCGACGTTGATGTCGTCGTCGACCTCGGGCGACACGAAGACCGAGGCGAACGAGGTGTGCCGGCGATTGCCCGAATCGAAAGGCGACTTGCGCACCAGCCGATGCACGCCGGTCTCGGTGCGCAGCCAGCCGTACGCGTGATCGCCACGGAACTCGATCGTGGCGCCCTTGACCCCTGCGACCTCGCCCGGGCTGGAGTCGATCACCTCGGCCTGGAAGCCGCGGTTCGCGGCCCACTTCAGGTACATGCGCATCAGCATCTGGGCCCAGTCCTGGGCCTCGGTGCCGCCGGCACCGGCCTGGATGTCGAGATAGGCGTTGTGCGAGTCCATCTCGCCGCGAAACATCCGCTTGAGCTCGAGC